>JAKAAS010000263.1 GCA_021802225.1 Bacillota bacterium | reverse complement strand
TATTCGAGGATATAGTAGCAATTGGGTCAATATTAGCGTTGGGTACTGTTTTGGCCGCGTGTGGCTCCCAAAACAGTACGTCGACAGCGGCATCAAGTGCGGGTAACAAAGGCACCATGATAGTTACGTGGAGTGAGAATCCACAAACCATCGATCCTAGAAAAATATACGACGGAGAGGATTGGAACATTGGGCGTTCTTTGTATATTGGGCTTTATACGACGAATTCTAAATTCCACTTACAGCCCGGTGTAGCACTAGGGAATCCCGTCGTATCAGACCACGGTCTGGTATATACCATACATTTGAATCCAAAAGCGACATGGTCCAATGGCCGACCAGTGACCGCCCAGGATTTTGTGTACGCACTTAGAACAGAGTTATCACCAAAATTTCAGTCTCCAGACACGTACTTGTGGTGGATGGTTCAGGGAGCAAGCGCCTACGAGGCAGGAAAGTCCCAATCATTGGGAATTAGAGCAGTTAACACGTACACTCTACAGTATTCATTGAGTGCACCATACTCTGCCTTCCAGTATATCTTGTCCGTTCCTGCATCATTCCCCGTCGATCCCAATGCGATTAGCCAAGTGGCTTCAGACCCTGTTACAGATGGGCCATATGTGCTGGAGAATTGGAAGACAGGCAACAGTATGTTGCTGAAGAAAAATCCTAAGTATTTCCGTAAGCACTCCTATCCAGATCACTTGCAATTTGACTTTAATGTTGATCCCTCAGTAGGAATTCTTCGCGTTGAAGATGGGAGTGCCGATTTAGTTGGCGATGGTATTCCATCAGCCAATTACACGACGTTGAGAGCTAACCCGCAATATTCGAAGGATATCACTGCCGGATATTCTCCAGCCGTCATCCTTTTAGCCTTGAATGACAAAGTGAAACCCTTTAATAATCTGCTCGTGCGACAAGCCGTCCAAATGGCAATTAATAAAACACATTTGGTACAGTTATTAGATGGACGAGCTGAAGTAGCCAATGGGGTATTGCCTCCAACACTTCCCGGATTCGGCCATGACATCCCCAATCAATATCCTTACAATCCCACTAAAGCTAAGGAATTATTGAAAGAAGCTGGATATCCGTCAGGTTTTGCCACTACATTGGGGTTATCTAGCGAGGAAACAGGCAGTAACCAAATCGAGACCGAAGTTGAAGCCGACTTGGGAGCTATTGGTATTAAGGTCACAGCTAAGCCGTTACCGACAGAGGCAACAGCCATGGCTAAAATTCCAATGATGACATATAGCTGGTATATGGATTACCCTGACCCGGCAGACTTTATCGATGGTTTTGTGACCTCTCCTGCGGTGATTGGCGGATCGAACCCCGCCTTTCTCAATGACCCAACCCTGGATGCTATGGCAAATCGCGCAACTTCAATGCCTCAGGGACCGGCTCGCGTGGCTTTGTACAAGAAAATTGATGAACGAACAATGCGGGATGCGGCGTATGTCCCTCTCTTCTATCCCGAGTTAACCTTTTTTCACAGTTCACGGGTTCATGGATTTATCCGACCATCGGTGTATTTTCCGGCCATCTATAGTCACTTGTCGCTGTCGTCAAGGAACTAAGGAAGGAGTACCAGCCCGTGAGTGTGGCACCAAAACAGCTTGACGATATCGCTCTCAAACCTACTCGACGCCAATGGAAGCAATCGGAGATCTCATTTTTAATCTCAGGGACAGTATTGCTTGTTATTATTGCAATAGCGATATTTGCTCCGCTTATCGCTCCTCACAATCCAGACCGTCTATTTCCGAACGGGCTGACTGCTGCAGGGGCTCCCTTAGGACCGAGTGCTGAGTTTCCATTAGGAACGGATCAATTTGGTCGTGATGAGCTCAGTCGGTTAATTTGGGGAGGGCGGCCGGCACTATTAATTAGTTTCACTGCTAGCATCATATCGTCAATATTGGGTGTTTTGTTAGGAGTAGCGGCAGGGTACATGGAGGGGTGGGTGGATACTGTCATTACACGTTTCATTAATGTTTTGATGAGCTTTCCCCTCACGCTCTTTGCCGTCGCTATCGTTCTCATTGTGTCTCCCAGTATTCTAAATCTAATTATCATTATTGCAGCGATCTATTGGACTTACACCGCCAGGCTAGTGCGCGCCGAAATCCTCGCCCTTCGTGAACAAGAGTTTATTACAGCGGCCTACGCGCTAGGATCGACCCCATGGCGGATGATGGTGCATCATTTGATTCCTAATGTACTGGATACGGTTATCGTACGCTCTGTGCTAACGGTTGCCCAAGTATTTTTGTTGGAGTCGGGATTGGATTATTTGGGTGTTGGGGTGCAACCGCCAACACCCGATTGGGGTCTCATGATCGCGCAATCGCAGAACTATTATGGTGTAGATCCTGGGTTAGTTATCTATCCGGGGCTAGCAATTGTTATCACGGTTATTGCAGTTACGCAATTGGGTGACAGTTTCCGTGCATGGCGGAGGAGACTATAATATGCTCAAATATATTCTGAAGCGATTCTTGTGGTCTTTGCTCGATCTCCTCATTATTGTCACCATTACATTTATCTTGACGTACTTGCTACCCGGCGATCCTGCGCGTACGATAGCTGGGCCGCACGCGACGGTGGCCGATGTCTTGCGCATTCGGCGGCAATTGGGGCTGGACGCGCCACTGTACACGCAGTACCTGCGATATCTTGGCAATCTTCTACAGTTGAATCTGGGAACATCCATTGAGTTTGGCACACCCGTTTTAGCCGCGATTTTATCTAAGTTTCCAGCGACGGCGACATTGGCGATTATGGGAGTACTCTGGGAAATCGTGTTAGGATTGCCTTTGGGTATCGGCTCTGCGCTTCGAAGGGGAGGGATACTGGATCGTATTAGCAGCTATGCGAGTATGGCGGCGATTGCGATGCCCCAGTTTTGGATTGGAATTATTCTTCTGTTTATCATGGCGTTTAAGTATCATTTGTTTCCTTTGGGTGGATATGGCAATCCCGTTCTATGGTATGCATTTTTGCCAGGACTCACGCTCGGCATTGGAGGCGCTGCTTATTATCAGCAATTGATTCGTTCAAGAATTCTAGAAATACTGCCACAGCAATATGTGACCACAGCTCGTGCCAAGGGACTGTCAGAGTGGCAGGTAGTGATGCGACATGTTATGCCACAAGTGCTTACAACGTTAGTAACCCAATTAGGGATGGATGCCGGATATTTTATGGCTGGCGTAGTGGTGGTCGAAACAGTGTTTGGTTGGCCAGGAATTGGGCTTCAGGCCTGGACTGCGATTAAGGCGCTGGATGTTCCTTTGGTCATGGGGACAGTTTTGTTTGGCGCTTTTTGGATCATCATGGCCAATTTCGTTGTAGACAGCGTTTACGGGTTGCTGGACCCGCGGATTCGATTGCGATAATGGGGGCGCGTCACATGAAACAAGAATTAATAATTAACTATAAAAAGAGATTAGACATTGCACAGTTGGATACGCTGGCCCATTTCGATACTCGCATCGTGATCGACAGCCAGGTCATGAATCGTCTTGCCGAACACCGAAGGCTATTGGAACACTACGTCGCTAATTCGCCGGACCCAGTGTATGGTGCCACCACGGGGGTAGGAGCGATGAAAACGCACATTCTTAGTCCGCAGGAGGTCAATACCTTTAATGAGCGGATGATTCGAGATCATGCAGCAGGCTTTGGAGAATGGCTTAATCCCCATACGACACGGCTCTTAATGGCTATACGTATTATCGAACTAAGTCGTGGCGGTTCGGGAATTAGTGTGAAGACATTTTCGTTTCTTGTAGCGTGCTATAATTGCGGCATAATTCCAGTCGTTCCTCAATTTGGATCCGTTGGTGAAGCGGATATTACGATTCTTGCCCATATAGCGCGCCTAACTTTGGGGCAAGGAAGAATATGGTGTGATAATACCATTGAGAATAGCATGAATGCATTGGAGCGATGTAGTCTGACACCGATTAAACTCCAAGCGCGTGATGGTTTAGCTTTGATTGGGGGAAATAGTTATACATTTGCCATAACCGTGCAGGCATGCGTAGCGTGGAAGCACACAAGGAAATTCTCCGGACTGGCTGTGGCGCTCAGTTGGATAGCGTGGCACGCCAACGTTTCCTGTCTTAGGGAGGATGTGTTGAGCGCAGTAGATGTTCGGACCGTAAAGGTGGCAGCGGAGATTCGCAATTGGATTGGTGACACGAACATCATGCCACAGCATATTCAAGATCCCCTATCGTGGAGATGTGCTCCTCAACTGTATGCGGCGATGGACTCTATTCAAGCGAGGATGGAGGAACAAGTACTTAAGGATATTCATTCTACAAGGGACAACCCTCTC
>JAKAAS010000262.1 GCA_021802225.1 Bacillota bacterium | reverse complement strand
CGGGGGGATGGGAGGTCATTACTCCCTTGGAACTGGTGCCCATTGATGATCCCGATCAGATTCCCACCTGGGAAGAGTGCCTCCGACAAGATCTCCAAGCCGTCCTCTTGTGTGATGGGGTAGCCGTGTTGCCGGGGTGGGAAAATTCGCGGGGGGCGTCTTTTGAAGTGTCTGTTGCGAATACTGTGGGGATTCCGGTGAAAACGGTGGAGGAGTGGTTGCGTCTTTCCCCCGCCGACTCAACCATTCAACGTTACAGAAAATCTCTTATTTAGCTAATAGGGCTCTCATCTGAGAGGATTTTCCTTTATGCGGAGAGATCCGCACCGGGTGTAACGCCACACCCGCTATCCCGTTCGCGAAGGCGTTCGGGAATACTTTGCGAATGATGTTGTAGGCCCCATTCACATCCGCATTAATCAGAGTGCCATTGCCACTTCGGTACAGGCCCCGGTGAATGCGCTTCCCCGAAAATGTAGGGGTTTCCGTAGTCTGTCCCCACACAGGCAGGGCATCCTGATCCAAGAAACTGGCTTTGGATGTGTAGGATTCTTCGGTGAGCATGACGCGAATCCCCACCTGTTCGGCTTTGTATTGGATTTTCGCAATGAGGCGGTTAAATGGAATAGAAGCAAAATGCTGTTTGGTGGATTTACGCAGGCGATTCTTCTGTTTCCATCCGGCATTGTGCCCGATGACCAGCGTGTCAATCGTGTGCTGTACACACCAATTGACAATGAAGCGGCTGATTTGGTGAAACCATTCGTGGAATTTGCGCTGCCGTTTGTCTTCCAGCAGGGCGAGGCGTCGAGACCAATACTGTCCCGCGATCAATTGTTTTTGGAGGTGCTCTTTGGTGCGGTGGTACCCTTGATTATAGGCTTTGATTCCCCGACCGTTGACCACAAACGGTTGCGCATCCATGGTGGTCGTGCACGTAATCAGGTTCTCAATGCCTAAATCAATACCCGCAATGCGTTGCGAAACCGTATGGGAAAGAGGTAAAGAGGGCACTTGCCACACAATTTCTAGCGTGTAGGTAACGTGTTGGGGAATAATCCGCACCTGCATGAGCTTGCCAGGAATCGTGTCTGGGAGTTTGACGGACGGAAGATTGAGCGTTTTCGGAAAGTGCAGCATTCCATTTTTCACCCGGCACTGTTGATTGGTGAAAAATACGACACTGGCCCGATCTTTATAGTGGGGCAGGCCCGGTTTTCCGAGAAAGGTTTCCGGATGCTTAGCGTATTCTTTGATGCTCCGAAAGAATGCTTGCCAATCGTGATCTACGCTCTCTTTGAGAATAGCTTGCGCCGTTTGTGCAGGTAAAGCGCGATAGGCTTCCTCGGATTTGAGATACCGGGCCAGTGTGTAGTAATTGAGGTAAACCGGGGTGTTCTCGGGTGTTAAATTCCATGGCTTAAGAGTCTCCCAGTGAGGGGCATGTGTCTCAAGGTCTTGGGTCTCACGCCAGTCCCGCACCGCAAAGAATGTTTGGCGAATGAGATAGTTTGCCGTATTGTATAGCACTTTTGCTTTATACGTCAGGTCAACACAAGCGGGGAACAGCGGATGAGTCGGACGAATGTGAATCTGCGTTACGATATGGGATTTATTCATTGGAGGGGTCTACCAGCGCCTTAATAGAGTGCACTATCTGTTGACTATCCCGTTTCATACTGTAGGCATGGAGTAAACTCACGATGTCTTCGAAAATCTCTTCACTGTCCAGTTTGATGTTCCCGACATCCGACATGACCACGATTTCCGTGCCGAATTGTTGAAACAGATGGGTAAACAATCTAAACCCGATCCGACTGAGACGGTCTTTGTAGGCTATTACCACGCGTTCCACTTGATAATGCATTACGGCATCCAAGAGGGAGAAAAACTCTTTTCGGGATTCAAAACGGATTCCACTCGCAATGTCTTGATACACGGCGTGAATCGGCCAGCCATTTTGAATGCAGAATTGTTTGAGGGTCGTCAATTGGTGGTCTAAATCCGGTTTTTGTTTTCGGGTGGAGACCCGGCCATACACGACGGTTTTGCGGGGAACCCCTCGGGCTAACAAGCCATAGACCGTACTCTCATCGAATTCATAACGTCCCGACGGGAGCACTTGGGCGGTGAGTTTGCCTTCCTTCCGCCACCGATCCAATGTCGGGCGGGAAATGCGCAGGACTTGCAACACTTCTCTTGCTCGCATGAACCTCATTCCTTTCGTTCTGATCTGTTCAATAAAGAATATAGGGAATGAGATTCATGATAAAGGGGATTGCATGATATAGAATGTGTGTTATAATCAAATTAAAGGAGACTATACAATCAGATTGTGAAGAGACTCAGAAGCCTCCCCAAATTTTTAAAATCGTCTCTACATAATGTATTACCATAGGTTATCATAATTTATCTAATCATGATTAAAAGGAATAAGAAACCCTCACGTAAGCCCTCGCGCCGAAAGTGTATGAGGGAGGATTAATGTTTCCCCCCGCCAAAATTTGGCGGGGAAGAACAGGAGGATACAGTCGTGGTAGAAAACTTAGGTGTCATTCAATCAATTCGCGCAGTGCATGATGAGCGGTTATCCGCTGATCCGTATAATGGTATGGGTGATGGGTACGTGGTGCAAACAATGCCTGTGGCGGGGGGAAGACCTCATCGGATTGTAATTCTGATTGCTAACACACAAAAGTGTTGTGAGAATTGGGGCTATATGGCCAGCGAGGATAATTTAGATACTTATGTCGGGGCGATATTGCGAGAAATTCGACTGACTGATACGGCCTTGAATGAAGTGCGATTAGATAAGGTGTTTCCTTATGGATTTGAGGGCGAGATTCAGTTTGTGGATTGTCTCACAGATCGGGGCATGTTCCAGTTAGCCGTCTACAATGAACACAACGGGTACTATGGCCACACGATTCGTATTACGCAGGATGATGAGGTGCTGTTCGATGAGTGTCTCTAACGGGCACGAAGCACGATGTCCGGTGTGTGGGGAATCCATTTTGGTCGAGAGTGAGTGTTGTTTTCGCGAAATTTCGGCGGGGGAGGACTAATGTATGACCTGCCAACACAAACATCCGCTTCCTGCTCGTATTCTCAATGACCCTGAGAGCTTTGGGGTCTATCTCATGGAATTCACGGCGACGGGCCTGATGCTGGAGGCGTTTCATGCCCGGTGCAATGCTGGATTGAGTGAAGAGGCATTAGCGCACCGTCTCGGGTGGTCCATCCGAAAAGTGAAACGCTATGAACGCGATTTCGAGAATCGGATGACCATTCGGGAGTGGGTGTCGTGGCTAGTGGCTTGTGGGGTGGTTCCTCAAGGATCGGAATTGGTACCGATAGACACTGTGCGAACGGAGTGTTACACGGTTGATGAATCGTGGGGAGAGGATGTGTTGGAGAATTCTCCCCCCACGAAATTTTTGGCGGGGGAGAAATAATTAATTTAACCTAATGTGGCAAGAAGTCTCCTGTCCTCTATAGGCGGGAGATGAATTGCCACTTTCGAAGTGGTGCTTACAAAATATACATCGCCATGATATAATCAGTAGTATAATTATATACGGCGGTGATATTGTGGAATTAGACAATAATAATCATTCAGTATTCTTGATGTACTATCACCTCGTTTTAGTTATAAAGTATCGTCGAAAAGTCATTGACGATAAAATATCGAATCGTCTCAAAGAGATATTTGTGTATATTGCTCCAAATTACAATATTACATGGCAGGAATGGAATCACGATAAAGACCATGTTCATATTTTGTTCAAGGCACAACCCAACAGTGAATTATCTAAGTTCATCAATGCCTATAAGAGCGCATCATCACGTCTTATCAAAAAAGAATATTCCGTAATAAGAAAATCGCTATGGAAAGAATATTTCTGGTCAAGAAGTTTCTGCTTGCTGACAACAGGTGGTGCGCCGATTGAAATAGTCAGACGTTATATTGAAAGCCAAGGTGAGAAGATATGAATAAAGCATTCAAATATCGTCTATACCCCAGCACTGAACAAAAAAATCTCATCAATAAAACATTTGGCTGTGTGCGTTTTGTCTATAATCAAATGCTTGCGAATCGCAAGAAAATCTATGAGCAATTCAAGAACGATAAAGAAACATTGAAGCAACAGAAATATTTGCTGCCAGCGGACTTCAAAAAAGAGTTCAAATGGCTCAAAGAAGTAGATAGTCTTGCGTTAGCGAATGCACAACTTAATTTGCAGACAGCCTATAAGAATTTTTTCCAAGACCAGTCCGTAGGATTTCCGCAGTTCAAAAGTAAGCATCATGATAAGAAGTCCTATACGACGAACAATCAAGGCGGCGTTCTTCGGCCATTGCCTATGGC
>JAKAAS010000261.1 GCA_021802225.1 Bacillota bacterium | reverse complement strand
GTCCTTCAAGACGACTCGAAATGTCGCCAAACTCTGCCGGAGAATTTCCTCCCGGTGGGCGACAAACAGCAGGCGGGGCCTTGCCTGGCTGCGGCTGGCGAAGCGCTTGTAATCGAACGCGGCCACAACGGTTTTTCCGGTTCCTGTCGCCGCCACCACTAAGTTGCGAAAATGGCCGAGCACTTCACGCTCCGCCGCGAGCTTCTCCAGAATTTGGCGCTGGAAGCCGTACGGTGCAATGTCGAACGGCACCCATAAGGTGTCGGAATCACCGGCCCGGCGTTCAGCCTTTAAAGCCCGAAGCAACAGGGGACGCTCGTCCACCCCATAATGGAAAAAGTCACCGTCGTTCCAGTACCCCTCGAATGTGCCCGCGATCTTCTCAAAAGTCTCGGGAAGGTCTTGGCGCGACACCTTCACATTCCATTCGAGTCCGTCCAAGAGAGCCGCAGCGGAGATGTTCGAGGAGCCGATATAAGCGGTGGAGTACCCTGTGTCGCGGTGGAAGACATAGGCTTTTGCATGGAGACGCGTCCGCTGGGTATCGTACGACACCCGTATTGTGGTGTTCGGAAGAGTCATGAGCTCGTCAATGGCTTTGATGTCCGTGGCTCCCATGTAGGAAGTGGTGATCACGCGAAGCGTGCGGCCCGATTCGGTCAATTGCCTGAGCTCATCCCACATCAGCCGCAATCCGCTCCACTTGATAAATGAGACCAGAAGGTCTACGCGGTCAGCACTCACGATCTCTCGTTTAAGTTCGCCTACCATATTCGGCTCGTGCCGGGCTCCAGTGAAGAGAGAGCTTTGGGATAGCGAGGTCACAGGACGCACAGCGCGTGAACCAGCAGTGGTGGAGAATGCGTGGGCGGCATTGCGCTTCTCAAGCAGCGCGAGAAGAACCCGGGCGTCTTCATGCACTTGGGCCGTGAGAATATCCGGATCTGCCGTTTCCTCGGCAAGCTTCTTGAGTAGAGCGTTGACGATTTGAATGCGCCGGCCGAGCACATTGTCTCCCCCCTGGCGCTTTAGGGCGACAGTGACCACTTGTTCCAAATAGAGGGAAAGCAGGCCGGCAGATTCCGCTTCGTCTATTGGGGATGTCTCGATGATGTTGCGGTCAGAATCCAGACCGTGGATCAGTGTTTGCATAAGACGGTCAATTACTTGTTCATAAATTCCATAATGCATTTCGGGCCTCCCTATGTCACTCGAAGCGTCTCTGAGGTCTGATTCCGTTGCCTCCGGTCTGCAAAATGCGGGAGCGGATGGCAAACGAGACCAGAGACAGGGTATCATATCTGCTTTTCCTGAAAGGTTGCTCGCTAAAATATTTTTGATCCTGTGAATCGCGGAGCAGTGCCAGGCGTATCAGTTATGAGACAGGAAGGGTCCGGATTTGTCCATAAGGCATTGATGGATTCTGCTACAATTATGGGAAATATCACAAGCCGTGTGCCCCCGAGGGGATTTGCGGCTTGTCGAGGGGCGAGGATAGGATGCCGATTTTGGAAACTGGCGGCTTGGGACGGATTCATTACGAGGTGTCGGGCCAGGGGCCCGCCGTCTTCTTTTTGCATTCGGCTTTAACAGACAGCCGGCAATGGGTTAAGCAGATTGCGGCACTATCTGACCGTTTCTGTTGCGTTTGTTATGATTTAATCGGGTCTGGGAAAAGTTCCGATTCCGCGACGTTATTTGATCCTGCTGACAGTCTTTTTGCCCTGATGGATTATCTCAAGGTGTCCGGGGCGCACTTGGTTGGGTCATCGGTCGGCGGCTCCATTGCTTTGCATGCGGCGATCCGGCGTCCCGACCGAATTGCCTCGCTTTTTCTGGCAGGAACGGGGATGTTTGGCTACGAACCGGACATTGAGAGTGAGGAGGAGCCTCCTGTCCACCGCGAGTACGAGAATGCCCTGTCAGCGGGGAACATCGAGGGTGTGGCTGCCGGCGCGGAAATTATATGGTTTCAAGGACTGAACGGCTCGGTGGCGGACAGGCCTGAAGGGGCCCGCCGACAATTTGCCGCCATGAACCGGGAACGTCTCGAGAACCATCCGTGGCAAGGTCCAACGTATATGGACATCGACGATGCCCGCGCAGTCTCTCTCGTCACTGTTCCGACCATGGTCCTCATAGGGGAGGACGACACCGCATACTGTCAGTCACTGGCTGACTTTTTGCAAACGAACCTGTCTCTGGAGGCATTGCACCGCATCCCCCGCACCGCACACTTTCCCAACCTGACCCATCCGGAAATGTTCAACCGATTGCTTGGAGGATGGCTGCAACGAATCTCCTCCTGACCGGCCGGTCTGGCCGAATCGCGCTGGCTCGTACCGAGAGCAAGGCTCCCGGTGCTGATTTTGATTTATGGCTCCAAGACCGGATTTAATTCTACGGCTGGAATAGGTCAGACAATGAGTGTCTGCGGCCCCACCTTTGTCGTGCGGACGCGGGTAAAAATGGAGAGCGTATTAATTATGTGGGCGGGAGTTTTCGCGCTGCCACAGCTCGTTCCATCCGAAATCTTTCGGAGTTTATACAAATTTTGGTAAAATGCACTGAGGTAAAGGCGCATGCCTTCACAACAATTGCATGAAATGGCATTCGTGCCAGGGAATGATGCAGATGCGCCGCGAATTTATAGCTGTGCCAACCAACATTGGGTTTGAGAGCGGAGATTTCCTTGGGCGTTGCAGGCAGTGATGGATCTTAGGTGGGAAAGAGAGGCAATTATCATGCTAAAATCAAAATGGCTGGCTGGGGCCGGAACGTTGGCGCTGGGTCTGGGACTGCCCATATTGGTGACAGCTCAGGCAGTTGCCGCCGGAGCATCCCGGCTGCAGATGAGCTTGGCCTGGAGTCAGCAGAGTTCAGCGACGACATTAATGGCAACCATTCCGGGAAGTCAAGCGAACTTGCATCCCGTGTTTCAATTTTGGGCGAATGACGGGCATGGCTGGAAGATGGTGCAGAACTATTCGGCTAAATGGACGTATCAGTTGCCGGCAAGCCAGACAGGAACCCTGGTGATGGTCTTTGGCTTGACGCAAGATCAGTGGCGGGCCCGGGATTACAAGGCTGCCGTCTATGGGGTGCGCTGGGACGAGCCCAATGCTAGCGTTTCACTGACGACACCGCTTTCGCCGCAGATTGGAACACTCTATACCCTTACCGCTTCGGCCACATCGGTGCCGGACCCGGTGTATCAGCTCTGGACCGAGTTGCCCAGTGGAAAATGGGTCTCCAGCGGCGCATATCAGCCGTCAGCACAATTCTCATGGAAGCCATTGGCCAATGGGACCTACAATTTTGCGGTCTATGCTCGAGACCGCTTGCTGCCAACCTATGCTGATGACGAGGTGTCGAGCCCAGCTAGTGTCAGCACTGCGGGCACGGCGCGCTCCGTGCTTTTCGCGAGTGCGTTGCCCTATGTGCCTGTCGGCGGAACCAAAACACTGACGGCTACAGTGCTCAACGCCGCGAATGATGTCGACTCCACCTACTCCGGACCCGTAACCTTGTCGGTGAAGTCGGGCGCTGCATTCACTGTGAAGGGGCCTGAAGGACCTGTGAGTGACGGCACGGTTACGGTGGATGCCAAAGATGGCCGCGCCGTTTTTGCCGTGACGGGGGGTAGTGCCATCGGGGCCACAGGAACCCTGACGGCAACTTTTCCTTTTCCGAGCCAGCCGGTCACCCTGACGGATGTCAGCAACAGCGCGTTGGCCCAAGTTGGATACGGATTATTTACGGGTGCGGGCCAGAGAATTTCTTCGGGCAATCCCCTGGTGACCACCGGCGGAGTGCCTTACGCGCAGGGCCCTCTCATTCCCGTGACACTGAAGCCCGTCAATGTATTTGGCAATGCAGTCGCTGCGGGATATACGGACGACGCCACCCTTCAACCGTATGATCCGCAAATTGACCCATCCATGGTGGTGCCCTCATATGCGGGCGCTGCCGTGTACGCTACGGGCGGACCCGGTGGAACCGAACATATAGATGTGAAAGAGGGGACCACGGCCATCAGCTTGGATTTCCAGCCCGGGCCCCGCGGACTGCAGGTCCTGTCCGCGGCGGGGAGCCCACTCGACATTTCGGCCGCCATCACATCCTTGGCCCCGGCCTCCGGTGCAGTCCTCATCCCGGCCGCCATCTCGCCAGGGAAAGCATCGGTATCCGGTATTAGTGCTGACACGCCATATCAGGTCACCGCAGTGCCGGAAGCTAATGGCAGTCCCATAGCATTGAGCGCGATGGTGAATCTCTCTGTTCCAAATATGGGCATTGAGATTAGCAGCAGCGGGCCGCGGGGGACGCCTTCACTGGTGTCCGTGCCGACTTGGAACGTGTCCAAGGACAGT
>JAKAAS010000260.1 GCA_021802225.1 Bacillota bacterium | reverse complement strand
GTGATCGGCCCCTCGCCCCCCCCCCATTTCCGGGATCCTCTGGTTTGAGGCCGCGCTTCCTCTCAGTGTGGAGACTGCCCGTCAGGCAGCCTGCTGGATAGAGCAGCACCAGGCGTCCTTGACTTTTTCCGCTGCGCAGATCCCGGCAGCCACTACGCCAACCGCCTCAGAATAGCGAGCGGACCCGAAAGGATGGAAAGATCGATGGAGTATATCACTGTTGCGGGCGCCCTGGCCGCGCTCCGGCAGCACACGCCCCCTGTCACGGACACTGAAACCGTGCCGGTTGCACACAGCCTGGGGAGGACCCTCAGCATGGAGGTCACAGCCGTTCAGCCTGCCCCGCCCTTTGCCCGCTCCGCCATGGACGGTTACGCCGTGGTGTCGTCGCAGACGCCCGGCTCCTTCCGGGTGGCGGGGCAGGTCAACGCTGGCGAAGTGTTTACCGGCACCATCAAAGCGGGCGAGGCAGTGCGGATCATGACGGGCGCTCCTGTGCCCCGGGGTCTGGATGCGGTCGCCGAGCAAGAAGCCGCCGAACCCCTGGGAGACCTCATCTGCCTACCCCACGCTGTCAAGGCCGGCCGCAATGTCACGGCTCTGGGGTCTGAGTTTATGGCGGGCACTGCCCTGCTGCACCCCGGGCAGCGCATAGGTCCGCTGCAAGTCGGCCTGATGGCCCTTGCCGGCTACCGCGAGGTCAGTGTCTTCCGCAAGCCGCGCGTGCTGCTGGTCAGTTCCGGCGATGAACTCAAGGCCCCGGGAGATGCTTTGGGACCCGGGCAGATTTACAATGTCAACGTATCGCTCTTCAGCGCCCTGCTGCACGAAATGGGAGCGCATGTCAGTCTTTGGCCAACCTTGGCGGACGATCCATCTGCCGTAGCTGACCTGTTTGCCCCCGACCTTTCCGGGTATGACGTGGTCCTGACCACGGGCGGAGTGTCCGTAGGGGACAAAGACCGCATGGTGCAGTTTTTGCACAGCCACACGGAGGTGTTGTTTTGGCACGTTGACATGCATCCCGGCAAATCCATCGCCGCAGCCCGCCACCATGGCACCACCATACTGGCCTTGTCTGGCAATCCCGGAGCCGCCCTGATGTCCTGGTACAACATCGGGCTGCCTTTCCTGGCCTCCCTGCTGCACGGGCACCTTCCGGTAGAACACATTCAAGGCCGCCTGCTGCAGCCCTTCCCTAAAAAAACCCGCGAAACTCGCTTCTTGCGGGCGCGCGTTGTGCAGGAGGATCAGGGCACCTATTTTGACACCAATATCCCCCAGGCATCAGACCGCATCACCACATATGACGCCTGTGATGTCCTGGCCGTGATTCCCCGGGGCAGCGAGCCCCTGGCAGCCGGCTCGGTTGTAGAGGGAAGAAAAATTCCCGGGCTCGGTCACGAGCGCCTCAATTGGGTTCCCCGAAAGGATGTAGACAATGCCCTCCAGTGATCTCGACCGCGCCATCGCACAGGTGGCCCAAAATTTTTCCGGCCGCATCAGCCTATACGCAGAACACATGGAGACACACGAGGTCATCCGGTTTCAGCCCTCCCTGCTCATGGAAACTGCCTCCGTTATCAAACTGCCGGTACTTGCCGCCGTCATGCAGCAGATTGAGGAGCGCCATCTTGACCTGGCCATGGACCTCGTGTTGCAGGAAGCGGATCTTGTGGAAGGGTCAGGGGTTGTGCAAAATCTGACCCCGGGGCTGTCCCTCTCCCTCCACGACGCATTGATGCTCATGATTACCGTAAGCGACAACACCGCCACCAACATGGTGCTGCGCCTGGTGGGACTCGAGACGGTCAATGCTGCCATGCAGGCATGGTCTTTCCCGCACATTCAGATTTTCAAGCGCATTGACTTCACGGCGCCCGGCCCCATTGGACTGGCGCGCGCCGATGAACTGTCCGCACTGCTAAAGCGCCTGCACGACCGCACGCTGGTCAGTCCCTGGGCCTGTGACGTCATGTGGGATATCCTGACCCGCCAGCAGTACAATACTCTCATGACCCGGGATCTGCCCTATGCCCTGCTGGCCGAAGAGGCTGGACAGCCAGCCCCTGTGCAAATTGGAAGCAAGAGCGGGTCGCTGGAAGGAATTCGCAACGACGTCGGCATTGTCCAGTCTCCCTGGGGCGACTACACGGTGGCCCTGCTGAGCGACGGCTGCCAAGATTTGCGGTTTCACATCGACAACGAAGCTCAGCGAATCTTGCCCCGTCTCACCCGTCTCGTGTTTGACCACTTTATCAGCCCCGACCACTGGGCTTGACAAGATCTTCCGGCCGCGCCGCTGGAAAAGTTTCGGGGCAGCCTGCTCGATGAATCCAGGATCGTGTAACAAGGAGGTCAGGTGCATTGTCCTTTTCCCAGCGCCACTGGCGGCACGCAATCATTGTCGGGTTATTGGCAGCCACAGGATTCAGCTTGTACCTGGCCAGTTGGCGCAGCGCTCTGGGGCCGTTCATGCCGGCGGTACAGGCTGTGCACGAATGGGGAGGGGTGCTCTACGGCGCGGCTTTGGCGGGCTGGTCTGCGCGCTTTTACCCGCGGCCTGCCCATTCGCCAAACTCCCAAAGGGCCCCTGCCTTGGGGCGGTGGGCTCTGTTTTTCTTGGTCCTGCTATTGGCCAGCGGCGTCGGACTGCTGGTCGGCCCATCCTCAACGCGGGCGATTGCGACTGTCGTCCACGGCGCCAGCGCCGCAGGCTTTGTGCTGTGGGTAGCCTACCATTTGGTGGCGCACCGGCCAAGAGCGGCAGGGAAACCCGCCTCCCCCAAAGTAGATGTGTCCCGCCGGCGCGCACTCAGGTGGCTGGCGGCCACGGCGGCCACAGCGCCCTTCCTGCTGGCCGTCCCCAGTGTGTTGACGATGGTGAGCGGCAGAGTGTTTCACAGAGGCCGCAATTCGGGAGCTCTGCCCGGTTTTGTCCCCTATACCGTGGTCGGTGGCTATCCAGACCTCTCTCTCGATACATGGCGCCTGACCCTGGACAGGGGTGGGGCAGGATCTGCCCAGTACACCCTGCCGCAGTTGCGCCGATTCGGGCCGGAACAGCGCCACATCGACTTTCAGTGCGTGACAGGGTGGGCCGTAGACGGCGTCGAAGTGACGGGGATTGACCTCTCGCGGTTTCTATTATCGCAAGGATGGGATCCCCGCCGCACTCCATGGATCCTCTTTTATTCCGGAGACGGTGTCTATACGGAATCCTTAAGCGCCCGGCAAATCGCCGCCTACCGGCCGCTGCTCGCCTATGAGCTCGATTCCCGCCCCTTGGCCCAGTCCCAAGGCTACCCTCTGCGCCTGCTGGTGCCCCGGATGTATGGCTACAAATCGCTGAAATGGCTCGTCCGGATATCATGGTCGGACCGGGATATTCTGGGCTATTGGGAACAGCGCGGCTACCCGGAGGACGCCTACTGGGGATCCTACAGGGGAATTTGACGGAAATCCGCCTCCCTCAGCGGTCCGCTGTCTCCTCGTCCAAGGCTGCCTGCCACGCATCGGGCTGAAATCCGATGAGCCACCGGCGGCCAATCTGCCACACGGGGCGGCGGATCAGGCGGGGCTCCTGCGCCATCGCGCGGATCCAGTCCTGTTCCGTCTGGACGAGCGGTTGATGTATTTTATAGGCCGGACTTTTTTTGGAAAGCAGCGCACCAACTCCCCCGGCTTCAGCCGCCAGCGCGCTAACCTCGTCTGCACTGAGCGGCTCTAAGATGAGGTCCCGCTCCGCCGCCTCCACCTGGTGTGCGCTGAGCCACGCTCGCGCTTTGGCACACGTGCTTCACCGCTTATAGCAAAACAGTCTCGTCACCAGATCTCCTCCTGTCTCTCAGTTTTTCTTTTTTAGAGCGCACGCGCGGCATACCCCGTAAAATTTGAGTTCATGATCCAAAACCGCAAAGCCGCGCTCGTTCAGGATCCGTGTTTCAAGGGTGTCCAGCAAGTCTTCACCGTATTCCTCCACGCGTCCGCAGCGCACACACACCAGATGGTGGTGGCGGTGCGTTTCCTCCTGATTGAACTCATACCGGGACCGTCCGTCGTCAAAATTGATGCGGGTCAGGATTTCCAGCTGCGTCAACAGTTCCAGTGACCGGTATACGGTGGCCAGTCCGATATCCTGGAATTTCTTCTTGACGAGCTGGTGCACTTCCTCCGCGGAAAGGTGTTCCCCGGGGTGTTCTGAAAATATGCGGATCACAAGCTCCCGCTGGGGAGTCAGCCGTTTCGATCCCTCTTCCAGCTTCCGGTAGACGGATGATAGATGTACCATGTGCATCCCCCCGTTCTCAAGTCCTTGAGAATAGTCTATCACGGCAGTCCTGCTGTATTGCGCGATAACCCTGCCAAGGTCAGAAATTTCTCCTGTTTTTTTCATCATGATCGTCGG
>JAKAAS010000259.1 GCA_021802225.1 Bacillota bacterium | reverse complement strand
GGTCGGGGCGATGTTGTGGCCCGATGATCGGATTCGGAAGGGAGTCATACGGTGTGAAAATGAATGGTGGGAGCGGCGCGGTGAGGATGGAGCCTCCAATGCATGATGCGGTGACATTGCGGCAAGCCAAAGAAGCGATGGAATGGGCCTTGGCGGAACGGTTTTTGGAGGATCAACAAGAAGGATACACCCCAGGGTATACAGGTAGTCAAGTACGCATGAGCGCGAATAAAGTCTCGCAATATATCAAAACTGTGCAAGCGTTCCCCGTTGAACAGCGGGAACTCGAAGTCCCTTTTGATATTCATCGCATTTGTGCGCAGACAGATGTTCCCGCCTTTTGGTTACGGTGGGTGGTGATGCAGGAAGCGTCCGCGCAAGAATTGCGGCGGCAGATTGCTTTGACGAAAGTCGGGCCATCGGACTCAGAGTGGCTGCGGCGGGGAGCGTCTTTAGTACAACAATGGCAACGGTGGCAGGAACAGGCTCCGGCGCATGTGCAAGAACAGTTACAGACACGGATGGGAAGCCGTCCGGGGAAGGGGAAGTCCAATGACTCGCACTAGCGCGATGGCCAATCTCCGGGAAGAATTAGATCGGTTGGAAGGGCAACAAGATTCGCAAGGCATTTGGGTAGCCAATCAAGGGGTTGTGGGGGCTTTCGCGGACCTTGAACAGGTATTAGCGCAGAGTTTCCCGGCGGAACATCAACGCACGCGGGAAGAGGATGCAGTAGAACGGTTGCAAGCCGATTTAGAAGTGGAGGGAATGCGATGGATGGAGGAAGTTTTACGCCCCCGGTTGAATCAATTTCTGCGGGAACAACACATTGGGATTTCTTAGTGCCCCATATTCCCGATTCGTGGAACATTTTTCGGAAGAAACCGTCCTTTGTGCAAAACAAGATTAAACAGATGTGGAAAGAACTCGTGACGGAAATCCTAGAGCGGAGTCACGTTCCCGGCGATGCCCCGTGGACTGGCGGGATCATTATTTATACCTTGCACTTTCCTACCAAGCGGACGCGGGACATTGAGAATTACTTGACGGTGCCGAAATTCTTCACGGATGCCCTTGTGTCCTTCGGACTTTTCCCCGACGACAACTGGGAACGGATTTATCCTCTAGTCTTTTTCGGAGAAAATTCCCCGCACAATGCTTTTGTGGATGTCGCGATTTACCCGATGGATCACCCGCATGATTATGTGCAAGCGTGGATTCAACAACATTTGACGGAGGAGATGCTTCATGCTTAAATTTCGTGCATCCGATTTACAAAGAATGCTTCAAGAGATGGAACAGCGGATTCTGGCGTATGTGACCCAGGTTGTGGCGCAATTCGGGACGACACGGTATGTTCCGGTCGTGTGGGACGGGATTATTTCGGCGGAACAAAAAGGGCAAGCCCTGCAAACAATTCTGCCCGAAGGATTTACGTGGCCTCTATCCACCGTAGGGATAGCGATCGCGGAGGACGGGGGAATACAAGTCTTTGCCTCGGCGGAAACGACCATTCAATATAATACGGCAGCGCAGATGTTTTGGGTCAATGCCGTGCAACTGGCCCCCCTACCCTCGACGGAATCTGTCATATCTCTACAAGAAACCCTTGATTAATGGTTGCAATCCCCATTGTATCGGTTTACAATTAGGATGGTTCTTCCAAATTTGTCAATAAGGTGGAGATAGGAACATGAAAGAGCGTGCTAATTTTCTCCAACATGGGGACCGCCGGCCAGACAAGCCCATTTTCCCACTGGGCCACCGCAGATCGGGTGACTCCTAATTGGTCCGCTACTTGGGCTTGGGTCCAATGTGCCGATTGTCGATATGTGCGCAGGCGGGATCCTAAAATTTTACAAGAAACCATGGTAAACCTCCTTGACGGCGTTAGTTTAACTAACGTACAATAAATTCATGACATTCTCAAGGGGATGTGAATATCAAGTTTTAGAACGCAAGAAAGTATATCACAACCATGTGTAAACTAACCACTTTGGGCTACCTGTCAATCTCTGGAAATGCGGACAAGCCCTTTGGGAGCGGTCGGCACACTCGACAAAGATTCCTTCGTCAACTCACTAAGGAGGATATAAGATGCAGGAAGAAAACCCCCGTCCAGGAATTGTAATTCGGTATACCTGTCAAGAAACCAGAGATAGAGAAACAATCGCATTACGCAAATTGCAGGAACGCCGGGAACACGGAAGTTCTAATCTATTCCGTCGCACGGCAATCCGCATGGCATTCGGCAAGCAATTAGATCATCATTGGATGGCCATCTATTGCCCGGATGAACCCGGCACGGTGACGAAGAACGATCCCCGTTGGTTGGCCGCAATCAAGGCATTAACACAATAATTTGTGATCAAGATAGACATTAGCGTAACCGGCCCGTCGATGGGCCGGTATCATTTTTTGGTGTGTGGTCAAGAACAAAAGAATAATGATCCTTGTTAAAAGTAGGACCGGTCCTACTTTTCATCATCAGCCATCTTCGTCAAATCTTGAGCCACTGATTGATAAACCTGAGCCAATTCGCGAATCGCGTCTGTATCCAAATTACGTACCGACTTAGAAACAAAACTTTGAAGCCGTTGCCGCTCCTTTTCCCAAATAGACCCCGCAACCCGACGACTAGGAACATTGCTTACGATTTCAGATGCCCGCTCCACCTCATTAATGAGGTCGGTGATTTTATCTTGCATCTCAGCAACGGATGGATTATTCTTGGCCATAAATCGGAGGACACGATCGACCAGCCCAGGATAACGCTCTTCACCTTTACGTGTAATAAGTCGGTTAATAGGTTTCAAGATTTTCTTTCCATTAATCAATCCATCTGTTATTGCCTGCCGTAACCGTTGATTATTATAAAGACGGAACAACCCATACACATACCCTTTGTCCAGATGGAGTTCGGTGATAATATCCGGGATAGAATATCCATCCTTCTCTACCATATCGACAAACCCACGAATCTGCTCAGCGAGGCTGAAACTTTCCTGTTGCAGATTTTCCTGCATCATGACCCGCCGCCACTTATTGCGTGGGAGCATCACAACACGGGCCGGGACGGTCTCCCACCCCATGTCGCGTACAGTCCGAAAGCGCCGTTCCCCGGCGAGCAAATGCCACTGATTGGGGTGTTCCGGTTCGGGGACCACCACTAAGGGTTGCAATAAGCCGTCAGTTTGAATTGATTCCCGTAATTCCGCCATGCGATCTTCCGCGAACTCACGACGCGCATTCACCCCGCCGACGACAATAGCCTTCAGCGGGATCTGAATAAACACCCCTTCATACGATTGTCTCGTTTCGACTGATAAGGGGTCTCCCACCGATTGGCTTCCTAATGTCTGCTCTGAAACCAGATCTCCGTTTTGCTCAAGGGGATCACCATTAGCTACATTGCTATTTAACGATTCCCCTAACTTTGTTTTCAGCAACTTTAGTTGATTCACCGTGGAGGCGTTATCGAAGTTGTGCTTCGGCAAGATGCATCACCACCCAATCTGTTAATGTGCGATAATCTTCCGCTGCGTGTGATCGTGCGTTGAATTCAAACATCGCCTGTCCGTGTTGTACAGCCCGATCAACATCGACAGCTACCCGAATCGGCGGGGACACAAGGCCTCCTCCTGCATGTTTAAGAAGGTCCAAGAGTTCTATGGACCGATTGTTTCGCAAATCATAGCGGACCGGGACCAGACCAATGACGCGATTGCGATCAAGTTGTGCCATCAGTTCGGACACCCCTTCAATGGAATACAGTGAGAAGTCTACTGGAATTAAGTACGCATTTGCGATAAAGAGTAAGTGACTGTTCCACACCGATCGGGAGGGTGCGGTATCAATAATAATCCAATCGTACTGCGGCAAGGAAGCGAGACGACTACTCACCAGATCCCGACTGATCTTGCTTTCCCAGTCAGTGCTTTCCGCGTTGGGAGATGAGGCGGTAGGTAATAAATCAAGAGTCGCACGTGGATGCTCGGGTTCAAAATGTCCTTGAATCATCCATTGCCATACCGCTGGCCGGGGATTATACCCTAGCGCCCGGGATGCATTGTGCTGGTTGTCTCCGTCAATCAAGAGAACCCGTTCGCCTGCATGAGCGAGATGAACCGCTAAGTTGACAGACGTAGTGGTTTTCCCGACGCCCCCCTTGCGATTGTGAACGACAATAATCATGAGCGAATCACCTCCGAGTCTGAGGCGTTTTGAGATGCTGTGGTATTCGCACGGATATATCGACCTAATTCACTTTCTGCCACACGGAAGGCCCCGGCTGTCGTCCCGATACGGAGCGCTGTAAGTCGTTGGTGCTTAATCAAATTGCGGACAGTGCTAGGGCTAACAGATAGGCACTCAGCAACTTGCTTGATTGTGAGGAATTTCTCTGAGATATTCA
>JAKAAS010000258.1 GCA_021802225.1 Bacillota bacterium | reverse complement strand
TTCCGGTCCCGGATATTGGGAGCGGAAGGCATCCATGGCTGGCTGTTCGGTTCGGGAGCGGACCAGCGCATGGGTTAAGCTGCGCATGGCACCGTCCAGTTCGGGAACGGCGAGGATGGCTTGGTCAATGGCTTGCCAAAAAGTCATGCCTGCCGTGAGAAAAAATGATACCACCCGCCAAAAGCGCACAAGGAGCCACCGGTTGCGGCGAATTTTGGCCGGATTCGGGGGCAGGTGCCAATGGGGAAGGAGAATCATGGCGTTGAGCATGCTAAGGCACAGCGCTGTCACGGCTTCGGGATGGAGAATCCATCCTGGCCACAGTCCCAAACTAGTCCAGCCAACCGCCTCCAGGTTCCACTCACGGTTCATCAGCGCATACACGGCCAAACCAGTGAACAATCCCGCCAGCAGCGTCATGATGCAGCCTCCCGTCGGATATAAATGGAAAATCCACCCAAAACCCCCAGTGTGCTGATTCCCAGCAGCGCAATGACCCCATCTCCAAGCGCTGTGGATGTCAAGATGGCATAGAACGTCGGCAATACGACCCGAAAAATAAGCAGCAGCACATAAGGAGCTAAGGCCAGGACAATCACGGTCGACTCCAAAGCCATCTCTTCCAGCCTTCTCTGGAAGCGCTGGCGCCGGTTGCGGCCGATGTGCTTGATCACTTCGTCAATGATCACCGGCAAAGGCCCCCCGTAGCGGCTGGCAAGGCGGGCCGACATTACGACAATCGCCATGGCCTCAGTCTGCCAGCGCTCAAGCAGGTCCGACAGGACTCTGTGGGGGTCGGGATGCACCAAAATCCGTCCGTCACTGCTGGCCAAATCATCTAAGGCCTGGGACAGCGTTCCTCGGTTTGCCAGGGTACGGCTCAAACGTTGCAGAAACACCTCTGTTTCCTGTTCTGAACGGTCCTGCCGCGCTCTTGCGGCGCGGCTGTTTAAAAAGTTGTCAAATCCCCACGCAGACATCAGCAGTGACAGGGCCAGCACATGCGGGTGGAGCCACAGCGACGGGATGCTTAGGGCCGCCAGAATTCTGGGACGGTAACTTGTGGCCCAAACGAAAACAGCGAAACCGGTGAGCCCAGCGCTTAACAGGGCACGACTATCCATGCGGCTCCCCCACTTTAACAAACTGCGGCACGGACTCAGGCTGAAACTTCCAGAGTAAATTCATGCCGTGGTTGGTTGGCTGCTGAACCGACTCGATTCTCCGCACCCCGTCAGAGGTGCGGCGCACGTACACGATAATATCCAGAGTGTCCTGAATTTGGCGCAATAACTCGTCGAACGGGATCCCCAAATTATTGCGCGAGCACATGCGGGCCAAGCGCAAAACGGTCGCCATATCTCCTGACTGCGAATGGACGGTGGACAGGCTGCCCGGGTGGCCTGTGGACATGGCCTCGATAAGCTCGAGAGCCTCTTGGCCCCGAACTTCGCCTACGATAATGCGGTCCGGGCGCATCCGCAGGGCATTCACCAACAGAGTGTGGACGTCATGTGTGCGGTGCGCTTCCAGGCTGACCGTGTTGGGATGGTCGAGATTCAGTTCCCGAACATCTTCAATAGTCACCAAACGTTCTGCTGGGTCTATTTCCGTCGCAAGCAGCCTCAGCAGTGACGTTTTTCCAGAACCCGCACCGCCCGCCACCACAATATTGCGGCGGCCATGAATGAATCCCGCTAGCTCGGACCACAATTCCTCGGAAAACGCGCCCGCCTGCAGGTAATCTGCTAGGGCCAGCGGCTGAACTCGTGCGCGGCGAATGGTGATGGCGGGTTTCTCTGAGACAGGAGGCAGTACGCAGTGAATGCGCGACCCGTCGGCCAACTGAGCGTCGCATAAGGGAAATTCCGTGTTGAGCACTCTTCCAGCCCGGCTGGCCAGGCGCTGGGCCAGCAGAGCGACTTCATCCTGGTCAGTAAATTGCTGGTTCACCAGAGCAATGCGGCCGTCGCGCTCACAATAGATCTGGTCGGGCCCATTGACCATGATTTCAGTGACACGGTCGTCCGTAAGCAACTGGTCCAGCGGGCCCAACCCAGTCAAACGGTTCAGGAGAGACCGGCGGTACAAGGCGACTGCCGCGATACTTAGACCGTCTTCGGCAATAATTTGGTTGACGGCGTCTTCCAACTGGTTGAGACGTTCCCGGTCCCATACCAAATGCCTGAGCAGTTCTGGGAACCGGGTTTGTACGGCTTGCTGCCATGCGTCCACCCGCTGTCCCATCTGTGTGGATTCCTCTTGCGCCCCTGGGGGCCATACAGACGGAGAAGCGTCCTGGTCGGGCTTCCACGAATATGAACCCATAGTGCTGTCCTCCTCTCACGGAATAGACTAAGCATAGCGGAGAGTCATGACAGAAATACTGTTGGATTGGCAACGACAATGGTATCCGTCATGGCGCTTTAAATGGGGAACCCGTTATGGAGCCGAAAACACTCCTCCGGCCTCAATGAGATCCCTGGCTGGTGACCCCACGACGGCTCAGGCAATGTGAAACGGCTTTGTTCATCACGTTGTATACTACGGCTTAGTGAGTGCTAGGCATTGAGCCTGACCGTGAAAGTCCGTGGAGCAAGAGGCGTTGCTCGAGCAGACTGTGGAACGGCCATCCATCAAGCGTTCAATGAGGTTTTCGGGGCGGCATCCTTTGGCCGAAAGAGGAATGGGCGCAAGGGTTTGCGAATAGTCCAAGGCACACCGACAACAGAAGGCAGAAAGTCTGCAACCCGCTAATATGATTCAGCACAGAGAGGTAAGGTAAATAGAGGAATGCTGACCGCGTACAAAGTCATACGCCGCATCTCCTGGTGCGGGATGGGCATGGGAATCGTGCTGGGCCTTGGGGCACCGAGGCCAGCGGCGCCGCCGGTGCGGCCATTTCTGATTTACTACGGATGGATTCCCCATCGGCCATCCCATTTCGACCACCTGGCGGAAAGCATGGCGCAGTATCCCGTGGTCATCTTAGGAAGCCATGAAGAATGGTCAAAGGACCCGGATAACAGCCCGGCCGCCGCCCTGATCCACAGGGACCGACGCACAGCATTCTACGGCTATGCTGACATTGGGGTCACACACGGGCAGGCTGACCACACGACCGGGTATTTGCATGCCGCGTTGATCGAATGGCGCAAGATGGGTGCAGCAGGAGTGCTGTTGGATTGTGCGGGACCGGATTACGGGGTCACGAGGCACAGATTGAAAACGGTGATTGCCATGGCTCATCATGACGGGTTGCGGGTCCTGATCAATGCCTTTGACCCACAGGCTCTGTGCGATGCGGGATTACGGGCTGGGGATGGCTGGCTGGCGGAAAACTGGGTGGTGGTGGCGGGCCGCGATGATCGCTTCACCCAGGGATTTGACTGGCCATCTGTGTCCGTTGTGCTCCGGCACCATATCGCTGTGTGGATGACTGCGACGGATTCGCGTCCGCCGTCATGGATGTGGGTACAGACATGGGTTCCGCAGACAGCCAGAGCACTCAAGGGGTCGTGGATAGCAGTGGCCGGGCCTCAATATTCTTCCCAATCCAACTCCGTGGTGCCAGCGGCATGGATTATCCAAGCGCTGCACCTGCCGAACTAGAAGTGGGCAGGAGTTTGGCACGGCGCGATGACACGAGGTCAGCGAAGATGGCTGCCATGGAGCCATGCAACCAGTTCTTTTAGACTGTCATCATAATACCTTGACACACCAAACCAAACGATGTATTATGTTAACTGTAGGGACGCACGGAAGCGGATTGAGGCCGTGCCGAGGAATTGGTTGAGGGATCGGATTCCACAGAGAACCCAGTCGGGTTCTCTACTTTTTTGTCTGGATATGTTGTACAACTCTTGGGCGGAATATTCTTTGCGAGACCTTTCATGAGCTTTTTGGGTTGTGCGGAATCCCTTGCGGCACAAAGCCTTTCTAGAGAGGGCCAAAATATTTTCCCCCAGGATTTGACGCAGGAATGCGGGTTTGGGCGGGGGAATCCGGACTTTTGCTGGAAATTGACCCCAACATTTCCGGCGGCGTGCCCGCTGAGAGGGTCTCAGGGAGGACCGGTCTGTCGTCGTGATGCTTGCCATGGCGGTCGGGCGCATCCGGATGCGGAGTTTAGTCCGCAGCGCCTAGGCGCTGACGAGCTTCTCGCTGGTCCCATCCTCTCCGAAGTCAAGAAAATCGAGTGTGAGATCCTCTCATCCACAGAACGAAAAAAGACCACAGCGCAAAAAGCTCAGCAATTAACGCAGTGGAAGATAAGAGCCTTATCGCCAACTTTTTAGGTGACAAGGCTCTCTTCGGAAGAAATGCTGTCAAGATTTTTTAACAGTAATGTTCAAGACTTCCCCTATGGGGCCCTCGCCCAGGTTGACTCGATACGTTCCGGTCTGCGTCCACACATGCG
>JAKAAS010000257.1 GCA_021802225.1 Bacillota bacterium | reverse complement strand
CTAAGGTGATAACGTCGGGATGTTCAACCCACAAAAGGATATCGCCGATTTGACCCGCCGCACGGCGGATACGATAGGCGTGTTGCAGAGTATAGGCTCGCCGATAGTCCAGTCTTCCCAAGCGAATCACGGCAAACGAGTTCATAATTGGCGGACCACCTCCTGGGCTGCTTCGCTCAATGCTTCGGCAACGGTCGGATGACCGTGGACAATTGCGGCAAGATCCTCGGCCAAAGCTTCTAATCTGAGGGCTAATGTGGCCTCGGCAATGACTTCGGATGCCATGGGAGCAAGGATATGAACACCTAAAATTCTCCCTGTGGGCTTGGAGGCCACAATTTTGATCATCCCTTGCGCTTGTCCCGCAATCACGGAACGGGCATTGAAGCCTAAGTCAGCCTGTCCTTCTATTACGTCATAGCCACGGTTTTGAGCTTCCTGGGTTGTCATTCCTACCGCGGCAACCTCAGGATCACAATGGTAAACCCGGGGACAGGAATGGGGGTCGAATCGGGCCTCTTCACCCAATGCCGTCAGAGCGGCCACCCTGCCCTGAGCACGTGCCCAATGGGAAAGCATTCGGCCACCCGTGATGTCCCCTGCCGCATAAACGTCTTTAATGGAGGTTCTTTGCGATCTATCTGTCATAACTCCCCCAGTGGATTCGAGGGCCCACGGCAAGGACGATTGAGGACGGGGTCGGCGGCAATCAGCCACCAGAAACCGATGGGCACGAATCCGGGTTTTAGAGCTTACGGCATCAATGAAGGGCGAACTGGATTCCAGGCTATCCATTTCACATAATGTGCGTACCTCAATCCCCGATTCCGTTAAAAGAAATGCCAAGGCTTCGGCGATGTCTTGATCTTCTCCGGGCAGCAATTGGGTGCCTGTCTCCAAGAGGGTGACTTGGCTCCCCAAGGCGTGAAAAAACTGGGCCCATTCGACTCCAATAAATGACCCGCCGTACACAATGAGGTGTTTTGGAGCTTCTTGGGCCCCTAGCGCATGATCGGATGTCCATACTTGAGGAGAGTCAATGCCGGGAATGGAAGGCAGCGTAAAGGGGGCACCGGTGGCAACAACTACGGATGCAGTTTTTATTTGCTGCGACGGGCTGCCGACCACCGATATTACCGGGGTCGGCTGCATCGTCAGCTCGGCGGTTCCCGACAAGTATGTCACATTCAATTGTTCAAGAAGATGGGCAGTTCCCTGGTGTAAATGATTCACCATTGTGTCACGGGCTCCGCGCATTTGTTCCCAATCAAGATCCTTGACTTGAGCGGGGATGCCCCATGTTTGACTGGATATCGACGCAAGATATCTTCGGCGGATTTCCATGGAGGCGACCGTAGGGATGCACCCTCTATGAAGACACGTACCTCCCACCGGACTGTGATCAACCAAAATGACACGTGCCCCCATTAGGGATGCAGTGCGTGCCGCTTCCACTCCGGCGGGTCCTGCCCCTATAACAACCAAGTCGGCATCATTCATAAACGCTCTCCTTCCTGGTATACGAAAGCCAGTCCGGGATGGCGAATGAATTGGCTCAACGTTTGGAGGAATTGAGCGGCCGGAGCTCCGTCGATAAGCCTGTGGTCAAAGGTCAGGCTCAAAATCATATGGGGACGGGCAATTATCGCACCACCCCAAACCGCCGGTTTTTCGTTGATGCGTCCGACACCCAAAATTGCGCATTCCGAACTGTTCACAATGGGGGTAAAGACATCAATGCCGTACATTCCCAGATTTGTGACGGTAAAGGTGCTTCCTGTCACTTCATCCACAGACAGAGATCCTTGCCGAGCGGCGTTTGCCAGCCGGGTGAGTTCACGGTCAAGAGCAAACACGTCGAGACGATGGGCATTTCGAATAACCGGCACGATGAGACCCTCATCAAGAGCCACCGCCACTCCCAGATTAATGTCCGCCAACAGCTGAATCCTGTCGCCCACTAAAGAGGCATTCAAGCGCGGATGCCGTTTGAGGGCTGCAACCGTCAATACGGACAGTAAGGCTGTCAGGCTGACTTCAGTTTGGTGTCCCACTTCTTTTTGAATGGCCAGCAATTCTCCCACGTCGGACTCCGTACTGAGAGTCACTTGAGCCATTTCATGCTGACTTCTCACCATGTGTTCGGCGATGGCGGCGCGCATTCCTTCGAACGGAATCGACATCGTAGTTCTTTCCGGTGCAAGAGATTCTGTCGAAGTCTCTCTTTTTGATCCGGCGTCTATATAGGCTTGAACATCTTGTTCCTGGATGCGTCCCGCGGGACCGCTTCCCGAAATCTCCGCTAAATTGACACCTTTATCGCGGGCCAACCGCTTGGCGGCTGGAGTGGCCAGAATTGAGGTGTCGGATTTTCTTTCCGCCGATTCTTTGCTGGCTGCGGGAGCACTCACCGGCGGCGAAGTAGAATCTGCCCGTTCCACCGTAAAATCAGCCGTAATATCTTGGGGAGGCTTTTCACCAGCATCCAATACGTATCCTAAAACCGCGCCGACCGGTGCTTTAGCTTTGATCGGAGCCAACTGGAATAAAGTTCCGTCGTGCGGAGCGGGGACTTGATAGGTAATTTTTTTCGACATCACTTGCACAATGGGCTGACCGCTCTCTACCGATTCTCCGTTAGAGCAGAGCCATTTGGATATTTCTCCTTCCTTCATAGCCATCCCGAGTTTCGGCATAATGATAGGCTTTGCCACGATCGTCCTCTCCTCTTATAGCGTGAAATCTGCCAAGCGTGTCCAAACTTTGCTGCGCGCCGCCTCGTTGAAACATCTCCAAATGTCTATAATTCTTACACCATCCGCAAGAAGACGCACGCTCACCGACTGCTTCGGCGAGATCATGTATTCGCGTTCTCCGTCCAGTGCCAGGCTCCCCCGCCATTTCTCAAAGGTGATAGGGGTTTCCGGAACAATACGATTAGCGGATACTATCGGTATCTTGCCAATCAACCCCGGTGATATGGGCGCCATAACAGTGTCTTTGCCAGGTCCAAAGAGGAAATGCATGCCAGGAGCTCCGGTTTCCTCAAATCCTTGAAGCGCGACAACCATAGAGGCCACCCCTATAACAGGGACTTGGGGAGCCAGTACGACGGCTTCCCGCCACTGGGCCCACTCCCAAATAGCCCGGCTGGCCACGAAGGTATCGTCGGTGGCCATGACATCTACCAGCGCAATGTCCGGCGACTGCCCGTTTATCCTCACCTCGAGTTTAGGGCGAACCCGCACTGCCTTCTGCGCTTTCACATAACCTTCCGCCACCAAGCCTGCCGCTAAACCTGCAAGGGTTCCGTCCATCATGACAGGAAAAGCGTTGTTCGTTCCGGTGGAAATGGGAACGATAGGAGTCTGCTCAGCCTCACGAACCACCAGGCGGTTGGTTCCATCGCCTCCTAAAGTGACCAAGACGCGGACGCCTTCTTTTACGGCAGCCTTGGCTGCCATCCGGGTATCATCGGGGACGCCATGGATCGGTATCGCCAGCCAGCGTAGCTTCGAATGAAGATGGCATCCGGACAGCGCCTTGTGCGAAATCCCGGCGTCGTCGGGCATGAGCCAAATTTCGCTGACCGATAGGGCGTCAAGCGCCACCAAAACTCGCCGGATGATCCCGACTTTCTCTTGATCGGACACGTTGTGTGCCGGGGCGATCAGTCTACGCACATCATGGCCGGCACGGGGATTGACAATAATAGCGACACTCACCTTACACCCGGATTTCCAAGCCCATAGCCGTCCGGATGGCATTGGCGATCCGCTCTTCGGAGGGAACATACAAATCTTCCAACGGCGGGCTAAAGGGAACTACTGAATGGGGAGCACTCAGTATTTGAGGGGCCTCATCCAGATATTCCAAGGCTTGTGTGGCTACCAAGGCAACTAAATCGGTAGCGATACTGCACCGGGGATTGTCCTCGTCGACCACCACCAACCGGTGCGTTTTACGAACGGATTCCAGCAATGTTGATTCATCTAAAGGAGAAAGAGTTCTGGGATCGACCACTTCAACACGAATACCGTCTTTTTGCTCCACCGCTTGTGCTGCCGCCAGGGCCAAAGATACCATACGTCCGATTGCGATCAGGGTTACCTGGTCGCCGGCTTTTTTGATATCGGCTTTGCCTAAAGGAATGATCACATCATCGTCGGGAACTGGACCTTCCACGTCGTAAAGCATTTTATGTTCAAAAAAGATTACGGGATCATCGTCGCGAATCGCGGCACGCAGTAAACCTCGGGCATCGGCAGGAGTGCTTGGCACGACTGTCTTCAACCCCGGCATGTGAGTAAACACTGAGTAATGACTGCCCGAATGCTGACCCGCGGCTCGGTAACCGGCTCCAATCATGGTGCGAATCACCAGAGGAACTTTGGCTTTGCCCCCGAACATGTAGCGCAATTTGGCTCCTT
>JAKAAS010000256.1 GCA_021802225.1 Bacillota bacterium | reverse complement strand
TCATGTCAGCGTGTCAGCACATTGACGGTATTCGTGTTGTCGTTTGTAAAGTACACTATGAGTTCTCCGTTATCGTCTAGCGCCACATCGATTCCAAACAATGCTGAGCCAGCCCCCGTGATCGGGTTGACCGTCGTTCTATCTAAGAGTCGGGCGGAAACCACATGACCCGTCCGTTGATCAATTTCAATGGCCCGATTGTCGCCCTGGTTGACGGCGATGAGGTTCCCGTTTTCCGGGTTGAATCCTAGTCCGGCCGGCTTATTGAGTGGTGGCCCTTGGTATAGCACTAAGCCAGGTCCCATGTCATTCTGAGTCGTGGAGACGGATGCTAAAACGGAAATGCTATTGCTGGCCCCGTCCGCAATGTAGAGTACATCTCCCATTGGCAACCAAACCAGTCCTTGCGGGCCGAAAACCGTATTGATGTTGGTGCCCACATGGGCAAAACCGGACCCGATCTGGGCCGTGACTGTGTCCTCATCGAAATTCGGTGGATGAAAGTCGGTAAAGCGGTCGATTGTACCCGATAACACATTGGTTGAAAAGAATGCTACGGGTAAACCGTAGAATTCCCCAAAGTTAAACTGCATTCCCCACGGACCGGCAAAGCTGTCACGATGAATATCACCTCCAGAAAACAACACACCGTCCGGTGAAATCACCTGCACCAATCCCTGACTCCCATCCGGATTGAATCCATAGTCCGCTATCCACGTCGCTCCAAGATTGGACGTGGCGATCGCAATGGGTGCTCTCGCTGCTCCGAAAAATCTCTGGGGATGCCCATTAACGATGCACTCCAAGGTACTGCCTTTCCCCATCGCTCCGGATGCATTATTGATGTTGGACACCAGAAGATCTCCGTGCTTGAGGACCGTCTGACTGTCGTCGAAGGTGTTTGGAGCAAGCAGCACTCCGTATGGATTTTGGTCCCCGTTAATGGGATCCACCGTCGACGAGATTTGGTGGATGCTGTGAAGAGTGGCAATCCGTCCCCGCGGGTACAAATTGACGGAATACCAAAACACCGGATTCGACCGTCCCATGGCATAAAAGGTGTCGGGCCCTGCCACACCATCTGCCGCGATACCAAAAGCGACCTGAAAGTCCCGAACGGCGTCCTTAGTGAGGGTCCCAAAATATCCATCGACCCGTCCCCGGTAGAATCCGAGATTTTGTAAGATGACTTGGAGACCGACCGTGTCAAATCCGTTGACTCCCTCGCTCAAGGTGCGACCTCCAGTGACCGCAGTAATCCATAAGACATCAAAGGTTACCGGTCCCACCGTTCCATCCAAGGCCATCTCCCAATGTCTGTATACTACGTTGTCACCCTGAAACGCCATCACACCCGTACTGGTTGCCGATCCGAAAATGCCGTCGGAGGGCCGGCCGAGGGACGCTGCGTAGCGAAGGCAATTCAGACGGTTTTGCAGAACCTTGACATCGCCGCCAGAGGTCCCTTGAGTCAAGGTATGAGATCCGAAAGCCGGTCCCCCATATGCCTTCTGGTCTTGCCCCATCACTTGAAAAGTTTTGGCGCCAACGATGGCATCTGCCGAGATACCAAAGTAACTTTGGATATTCAAAGCGGCTTGCCGACTGCTGGGGTCAAAGAATCCGGTGATCGGTATCCGCGACCCCATGGGACCATCAGGCGGGTTCATAAGCTCTAACATTGTATTGTAGAGTCTCTGAAAGACTTTCACATCTGTGCCGTGGAGCGGTGGAGATTCGAGCCGTAACACACGGGAGCCGAATGCAATCTCCGGCAAATTATTGACAAAGTTAGCCAATTAACTTCCCTCCTTTGCCACCATGATATGGCCCGTGAGGGAAAATGTTCCATCTCTAGTCCTGTGGTCAGAAACCCCACTTCAGCCTTGGGCAGATAAGCGAGCCCAGCTCAGGAGCTGGAGAATCACAGCGCCTGATCATTCTGTTGCCGCCTTCCTGCTTCATCGTGCCAGTGTTTTTAAAGCCACCGACCAGTCACCCATAGGCGGACACTCTGCAAGCTGTCACCGAAAAGGTTTGCCGCAGGCAGACACGGATGAGGAGCCCGTCACAGAGCTCTCGACCATCTTTCGCAAATTGGTTGCCGCACTAGCTATCATGGCGAAATTGCCTATCAGTCCGGCAATTCCTTCCTCCGAGGCTACAATGAGTGCGCCAATGCCCCCCAAACCCATTCGCGAAATCAGGATCATGGGAATCAGAAGACAAGACCCGACCAGAGACAAGTGAAACAGAACGTAGCCTTCTGCTCCAATGGTTACAATGACCAGCCATGGGAACACCTGTATGTGACGGTCCTGATTCCGATGAGTCCTGGCAATGCGATGGGAAGCCCGCGAACATAGTCGGCAAGAGACAATAAGATGGGGCCGCCAATTTCTGGCACCGCCGCCACAACTCGATTTCAAAGAGCACAGTCAGTTTGATCCCCGTCATGAGCACCGGCAGGAGAGTGACACCCATTCGGTCTAAACAAACGCCCCTAAAGGAATAGCAGTCCGGCCGACCTAGGAGACTCGTGTCTGCCGGAACCAACCGCTAGGCAAGGGGGAAGACCATGAGCAACAACCCGGGTTCCCGGACTTTTCCGCCGCCCGACTGAGCGCCCACAGAAGCAGGATCCATGCATAGTGGAAACTCGCATATGGTCAGAATATTTTTAACAAAGATTGCCTCGCGGTGCTGATCGGTGAGCGTCAAGGCCGCCGGAATTCTCGCCGCAGGTGTGGCGCTGCTGCGCGTGTCGTTGTCCCGTCCCTTGCGTGACGGCAGCTAGCGGACTGCGCGGTGGGGACACCTATGGCGATGCCGGAGCAAGCCGCTGCCTTGCGGTATCTATTGGCGGCGACCGTAACCGGATTTGGGTCGGCGGTCACATGGGACACGTCGCTGCAGGAAGGGATTCCGCGAAACAAACTGTCGCCCATCATGGCATTCGATGACTTTCGCTCCTCTTTCCGGATCGTTTTTTACAATGCTCGTGGGAATAAAAGCGGCAGTTGATGGCCGGTTGGCCCTCTTGCCAGTCCAGCGGCCGGCCAGTCCACCCTAGGACCATCAATCCCCGCGAACTATGGCAGCCCGCCGTTTTGCAGAGTCTGGAGAGGATATTGATGCACAAATCTCCGCACGGTGGAATAGGAACAGTGATACGTTTCATGGTGTTCCCGCAATAGGCGGTCATGCACTTCCTGCGCCGTCACGCGCTTCTTCTCTTCGCGGCTCTCACCTTCCTTCAACCAAGAGACAATCAAGTCCTTAAAAGGATCCAACCGTGACGAACGCTTCACCGATATCGGAAACTTAGGAGAAAAATCGTCCTGCAGCATGTACTTGCGGACAGTTTTCCGGTCTAAGCCGAGATGGCGCGCAATCTCGCTCACTCTCCAACCTTCTGCCTGCAAGCTCTTGATTTCAGAAATTTGGCACCAAGATATCATTAGATGTTTCTACCCCCTCTCCGTCACAGATCACAGTGAGATCGGAAGATCATCAGCAACTGGGCTTCTCCATGGTGTCACGTGACCGATTTTACGCGCTATACCCCAGACCCTGTGGGCCTGATGGACAGCGGTATCTGACAAGGCTCGGCCTACGTCGCCCGCTCGTCCCCTTCCGCGCACCCAGAAATCATCAATTAGGCAGGTTGGGCCACCGGAGGGATAAACGGCCGGAGCGATCACCCTGATTGCGATAACGAACCCGCTGGCGGCTTCGCTGCCCTCTTGCCAAACGTAAGCGATGACCTCATCCCCTCCAGCTATTTCATCAAAAAGGGTTTGTGGTGTCAATGACGTCGTCCGTCACCCGGCAAAACACGGAAGAACTGCGCATACTGCAGACGCTTTTCCTGGACCAATTCCGCAATAGCCGGACAGCTGGCTTTGCTGCACGAATCATGCCATGTGTCCCTCTTATCCCCATGCTGGAATTGACACTCGTATTGCACTCTAGGCATACACCTCGTTAATTTTAGATCAAAAACTCACCGGTTCGAAATGTTCCACGACGGGAAAGGGGTCATAGAATCGGTGCAGTAGTTTCTTCCACTCCTGATATCCCGCCGAGTTCCGGAAACCCACGGTGTGACTCTCCAAATCCTTCCATTGCACCAGCAATAAGTATTTTCGCGGCGTTTCAAGACCTCTGTTCAGCTGGTGAGATATGTATCCATCCATACCCGAAATGATTTCAGATGCCCGCGCAAATTCCGATTCAAATTCTTCTTGCATGCCACTTCTGACATCTAACATGGCCGCTTCCAAAATCACTGCACCAACCCCTCCCATAGTAGTTTCGCGCCTTCGGGCGTCATATTAGACCATATCATGAACCATGTCCATTGTACTCCACTGGCCCCGTTGCAACCCCGGTATCCGGCAGCAGGACCAGGGTACTGGATAGGCGGAGA
>JAKAAS010000255.1 GCA_021802225.1 Bacillota bacterium | reverse complement strand
GTGCGGTTCGGGGGCGGGGGCGTCGAAGGTCACCGTCTTCAACGGATCTTTAGCTGTCAGCACCGTTTTGGGGACCGAATAGACCCCCTCTTGGTCTGCCCACTCGATAAAGGTATTGGCGTCGATGGACTCCCCGCGAACCCGCGCCGGGTTGGCCAGAGCCATCTGGTGGGCCAAGCGCACGGCCCGGGGACAATGCGGGCACGTCGGGGTGACGAACACCTGCATGACAATGTCATGCTCAAGATTGCGAATGTAATTCAGTGATTTTTCCCTCAGCCTGTTCCGCCCGGTTGACACATCCAGAATATCCTCAATGAGTACGGCAAACTCGTACCCGGACGGGATGCCCAGAATGCGAATGCCGCTGTCATCCTCATTCTTATCCCGCAAAATTAGGCACGGCACCTGCGTGACCCCATAAAGCGCCGCTAGCAGTCGATTCTTTTCGAAGTGGTATGTTTCCAAATGGAGAAAGTCTGGCATCAAGGCCACCACTTCGGCCAGTATCCCGCGGGTATGCTGGCTCCACTCCTGATCTGGGTCGACGAACAGTTCCAAATGCACAGGAAACTTCAGGTCCCGAAACATTTCCGTCAGAGTCTGGCGATCCCGCTCGTTCAAAAAGCCCATGTGGCCCACCTTCCTCTCCGTCAAAGTCGGCCCGCGCAGCTCTCCGGAATTTCTCCCTTTTCGGGGTCTCCGGCTGCCATGCAGAGCCACGGCTGCTGTCCGCCGCAGCTCACCGTGGCGATCCAGCAGACCATGGCCCCGCATGCGGCATTTCTTCCTAGTGTACTGATTCCCGGGTTGTTTGGCTACTGCGGGAGGGCAAAGGAGAGAGCGCACCGGGCTGCACCGGCTCAGGCCATGACAGCCTGCGGCGCACTGCGATAAATTCCTGGCCAAGAGCGTCCAGACGGGATTCAATCTGCTGACGGTCATCTTCCCAGAAAAATATGTCCAGCAGACGCTTTTCCAGACTTCCGCGCCGTTCCATATGACGGAGGATCACATCGAGCTCCCCGACAACATGGCGGAACAAGTCAATCTTTTCATGGAGAAGGTGGAGGATGTGCTCTTCAATGGTTTCCACCGTAAAGAGATTGTAAATTTCCACGGGGTGGCTCTGCCCAATGCGGTGGATGCGCCCGATGCGCTGCTCAATCCGCATGGGATTCCACGGCAAGTCAAAGTTAATCAACTGGTGGCAGAATTGAAGATTCAGTCCCTGTCCGCCAGCTTCCGTTGACACCAGAACGTGGTCCGGGGAGGCAAACCACTCGATCAGACGGTCCCGCTCTCTTCGCCGGAGGCCTCCGTGAAAGGCTTCGGCTGCGACGCCGGCATCCTGCAGAGCGCGCACCAGCGCCATTTGGCTGGCGCGGTACTCGGTAAATACCAGCACCTGGCCCCCGAGGGCCTGAATCAGATCCACGACGGCCCTCATCTTGGCCGTCATGGTGATCGACTGCGCCAGAGTGACCAGATCGTTTTGCAGTTCTCCCAGCCATTGCGCAGATTCCAAGGTGGGAATCAGCGCCTGGGGAGATGAGCACAGCTCGCGCTGCAAGGTGATGAGCGGCAGCACAGTCTGGCTGCCTTGCAGCCGCTGGCGGTATTCTCTTTTCAGGGCCGTGGTGATGGCGTCGTACAGATGGCGCTCTTCAGGGGTGAGCTCAATCGGCCACAGGGTGACTTCCCGGGGCGGCAGGTCCAGTCCAACCTGCTGGCGCTGGTTGCGCACCATCACCTGTGCCAGCAGCTGGCGCAGGGCCCGGGCATTTTTAGGCGTGCGCTTGTCGAGTATGAACTGGCGGTAAAAACGCAGATAACTGCCAAACTGGCCAGGCTTGACCAGGTTGACCAGATTATAGAGCTCGGTCAGTTCATTCTGCATCGGCGTGGCTGTCAGCAGCACCATGAATTTCGAGGTGAGGCCCTCGACCAGCTGGTAGTTGAGGGTTCTCGTGTTTTTTAAATGATGCGCTTCGTCCACGATGACCAGGTCCCACGGCACATACTGCAGCTGTTGATATAGTGGGGGCCTCTTCGCACTGTCGATGGACAGAACCCACAGCCACCCGTCATCATGCGCATCATGAAGGGCCGTCCAGCCGAATTTGTCCTTCAGTTCCTGAATCCACTGCGTAATGAGACCTGCGGGCACCAGCACCAAAACTTGGTCAATGGCGTGCCGCGCTCTGAGCTCGGAGATAATGAGGCCGGCCTCAATGGTTTTCCCCAGCCCCACCTCATCGGCCAGAATGGCGCGGCCACCCAGCTGGTTGACAACCGTCAGCACACTGTCAATTTGGTAGGCGTGCAAATTGAGTCCGCGGTCCACAAACGGTGCGAGTTGTGGCCACGCCACCAGATGATGCACCAGGTGTTCTAGTGTCGGGGGGGATGCATTCCTCATGGAATCTGCCCGCCTGCCCGCTTTGGGCCGGGCCCTAGCCCCCTCTCCCCGAGCCGGGCCGTCAAGGGAACGGCGGGGAGTTGTGCAAACCAGTCACCCTGTTCTTTGACCTTGAGCAGCACCCGGGACATTGTCCAGTAATCAGGGGGAAAAGTCAGGTCGCTCCACCGGACGGGGCAGGAGACGCTAGCCGTCTCCAAGGCGCGCAGCGAATAAATACCTATCATCGTGCGGCCGGCTCCGTTTTGCAGGTAGTCCAGGTAAATTTTGCCCTGCCTCTTTGCCTTCAGCCGTTCCACCGTAAACACCTCCGGATAGGTTTTAACAGCCACTTGAGCGACTGCCTTGAGTCCTAGAATCACACGGCCCGCATCCTCGGGCTCGATCCGGATAAAAAAGTGCAGTCCCCGGCGCCCAGACGTCTTCATGCCGCAAGGAATGCTGAGCACATCCAAAAGATGGCCCATAATGCGCGCCGCCCCAACCACCTGCATCCAATCGTCGCCTGAAGGATCCATATCCATTACCGCCCAGTCATGCCGGGCTGGCGAGGACAGCGTGCCCAAAGGCACGTGCCATTCAATGGCCCCCCTAGCAGCCCACCACAGCAGTTGCTCCACGCTGCCCACGGTAATCGGACTGTCCCCCGCCGAACTCGAATCCTGGTGCTTTTGATAAAAGTGGCTCCCATCCAGCCCATGGGGCCAGCGAATCAGCGTCAGAGCCCTGTTCCGGTAGTACGGGAGCATCAGCGGTCCCATCTGCCTGTAATAGTCCACCATCTGCTGGCGGGTAATCCCGGCGCCGGGAAAGATCACGCGCTCGGGATGAGGAATGCCCATCACATCTGCCACCGGCGGATCCGCCCGTGCCTCATCTTCCCGCTGGGCGTGATCTCCCGGCAAGACACCTCCACATGAATGGGTTGCGCCAGATGCATGGCCTGTGTCCGGGCATCTGGCGGCGCCGCTGGCTGCCACGATCCCGGCGCAGGCAGCCTGCCCAAAAAATGTCCAGGATCTTCTGCTGATGCTACCCACCACATCCAGCCCGCCCCAGTCTCAGACCGGGAAACATAGGAGACTGTCGCCCAAAGTCTGGTGAGGGCCAAGAACTTCTGCCAGGTCCTAACGCGCTGACCGGGAATATACAGGCTTTGCAAGCGCTTGGCCATTACCCCCTCGAGCCCCTTCTCCCTCACAGCCTCAAGCAAACGCACTCCTTGCCCAGCCACCCCCTCAGACAACACGACCCGCTCATTGGATTCTATCTCCTCATGTAAAATAGCCAGACGGGCCCTCAGGGGTTCATGAAAAAGCCACCGCTTCTGGGCGTAGAGGCAGTCAAACACTATCAGGCGATGGGGCGCTGCAGCCCGTCTCTGCAACGCGGAGAACGACGGCCGGCCCTCTTCCCAGGCAACCAGCTCAGCATCCAGGATCACTGGCGAGCGCAGAAAAGCGCCGGTGTCCTTGAGGTCAGGAAACCATCCTGACATATCGTGGCCCTGCCTCGAGTAAAGGTGCAGGGAGCCGTTCCAGTGAATCTGGCACCGGTACCCATCCCATTTGATTTCATATTGCCAGTCTGGGTCATCAAACGGCGCTTCAGCCGTGATGGCCAGCATGGGCTGGACAAATCCCATCTCCCGGGTCATGCCTGGCGGGGATGCGCTGTCTGCTCCACCGATGCCCGCAACTGCTCCATCAAGGACAGCACCTCTCCAGTCACCGCCTCATCTGGCGCATGCACCCCCTGCGGAGAACCAGCCTGAATCCGCTCCAACAGTTCCCGGCGCGCTTCGTTAGGATATTTCGCGGCCACAAACGGTTCTTGCATCTGCATGACCAGCATCTTGGCCATATCCCGTTCCTTATCCGATACCGCAGCCTGGCTCTGGCCAAAGTCCCTGCCGCCTTCACGCAAGCTCTCCGGAAAATACAGACTGTGCAGCATCAGGACATGCGGCTCCATTGACCGGACAACCGCCAGAGAAAACTTCTGCCGCAGGG
>JAKAAS010000254.1 GCA_021802225.1 Bacillota bacterium | reverse complement strand
TTAATCCGTTAGCGATCAAAACAACAAACATGGCTAGCTCCTATTCTCAGCACGTTGACATTTCCATGCCTATAAAACAACATAAATGCTGAGATTAAACAGCCATGTCTTCACCGCACACAACATGACGCCGACCAACATATTCTCTCAAGGGCAAAATAGGGGCGGTTAGCCGCCCCTATTTCTTAAAGTACCATGCCACTGTCTTCTGGACTTTAGCTGCAGCTTCCGCAGGAGTAAGTTTATGCAATAGTAAGGGTAACATTACGTCCTGTTCTGCCGTAAATATTCCTTGATCAGTGTTTAATGCAGGTTTAGCATTTTTAGTCTCGACGGTGGCGGCACTCGGAGGAGGGGTATCCATCGGACTCCTAATACCGAATATGGGATTAATAGGACGTGTCTCAAACCAATGGTAGGCCTCTGTGGACAGAGCAAATTTAGACGGAATTGTTACGCCAGCTATAGGCGATATACCTCCATTTATATCTGAGAAGTCTTGACCAAAGGCCGTAGTTGCTGTATACGCCAAAATTTCTTCTGACGCTTTCTTTACCGCAGCATTTGCAATATGGCTGTTCAAGGAAAAGTCTCCATCCAGATACCAGTCAATCCGCCGATGTTGTGTAGCATTGGCCGGAGGCACCAGAAATTGCCCTAATTGCAGTTTAGGATTATACTGTTTCATCGTTGGCACATCAAAAATCCCATCGAAACACATTGCAGCTTTTCCTAAAGCCACCGCCACCTCTTGCTCATTATCCGCCGAGCCTACAGCTTGGAAATTCGGCTCAAAAAATTGGGATAATTGTTGATAGTGCGCCAGCGCATTTATGTAAGGCGCTGAGTCGTACGTGGCTTTCTTGGCGACAAGTTCTTGAGTAAAATGGTCGCCCATCATAGTTGCACCGATCTCATCGAAATTGAGCGCTAGCATCCAACTTTGAATCCCCATAGTAGAAATGGGAGTGACCCCATGGGATTTCAATACATCACATTCGTGGATAAACTGGGACCATGTCGTCGGAACAGTTAACCCATATTTTGCAAAGATGGCTTTGTTATAAAAAATCCCCATCGTCTGTATAGCAAAAGGCACACCATAATCCTTACCCTTATAAGTATCCGTAGCAAGAGTCGCCGGACTTACTTTACTAAAGTTGACTATCCCATTTAGGGGCGCAATCATATGGGCGGCTGCATAATCTAACGTGCCGATACCGGCGCGGTCATAAAAAATATCCGGGCCTTGCCCACCGTCCATGGCAGTTTGCACAACAGAATCATATTCAGTTGGTGTTACAGCACGAAACTGAATTTGTAAATTGTCCCCCTTTTTATTGAGGGTTGCTTGGACATTTTTCCACATGTTTGCATCTTGAGCACGCCACGACCAAATCGTTACCACGGTGGGGCCCGATGCTGATGAGGTACCACACCCTGCAATCATCGGCGTCATCAAACCCGTAATCAGCGCACCAACGATAAATTTTTTCATCTGCCAATATCCCCCTTATACTCTCAAAATTTTACAGCGCCAGCCATCATATTGCGGACAAATTGTCGTGAGACAACGATAAAGGCGATAACTGTAGGAATCATCACAATCACAAGGGCAGGTAATAACAAATTCCACTGTGTGGCATATTGCCCAACAAAAGACATTATTCCTACCGCCACAGTCATACGTTGCGGATTATTAAGCAAGATGAGCGGAAAGAAAAAGTTGTTCCATGCTGATATTAGATTAAGTACAGCGACGGTACTCAGGGATGGACGCACTAAAGGCAGAATTACATGCCAGTAAACCTGGAAATGGGTAGCTCCATCAATAAATGCAGCTTCTTCAAGTTCCCGTGGCACATGCCGAATAAAATTTACTAACAGAAATACGCTAAAAGACAAACCGCTGGCAATATAAATTATGGTAACGGACGCCAAGTGATCCAAGAGGCTGAGTTGTCGCATTAAAATGAACAGCGGCACGGCAATCATCTGAATTGGAAGTGCTAGTCCAGCCAAGAATAAAAGATACACCGCTTGGTTTCCCACAAACTTGAACCGGGCTATACCATAAGCTGCCAGCGAAGACAAAAACACGATTAATACTACGCTCAAAACAGCAACAACTGCCGTATTGATAAGATAGCCTAGCAGATTTCCCTCACTCCACGCAAGCCCATAGTTGGAAAATCTCCAATGATGCGGGATGGAAAGCGGCTGACCAACAATTCCCGCCAGTGACTTAAACGACATCAAAATCATGTCGGCTATGGGAAGTATAACGATGATCGCAAAAACCGTAAGTACAGCGTATACGGCAAGTTTCTTCATGGCGGCTCCTTCTACCATTCAATTGTGGCTTGCTTTTGTAGATATACGAACACCACAGAAGCGATCATAACAATTCCAAATCCGACGACAGCAAGTGCTGTTGCCAAGCCAAGACCTTGAGCGGTGGTGCCAAAGCCCCCAAAAGCTGTACGGTAAAATAAAGTACCGAGCACATCAGTGGCATATCCTGGCCCGGCTTGAGTACCCTCCATAATGTAGATGAGGTCAAAGGTGCCAAAACTTCCAATGAAATTCAGCGTAGTAATAGTGAGGATGGTCGGTTTAATAATAGGCAGGATTATAGAAAAAAAACTGCGAAACGACGAGGCCCCATCAATACGAGCCGCCTCAAGAAGATCCTTTGGCACATTGATGAGTGATGCCAAGAAGATCATTATCGGAAATCCCATCCCCGCCCACGCCGTAATTACGGCGATGGTTGGGAGCGCAAGAGAATGCGAGCCAAGAAACGGCACATTCAATGCATTCAAGTGCAACTTATCCAAAAGAGTGGAAATCACACCATAGTTCGGTTCTAAATAAATACTCCATAAGTAAGCTAAAACCACGGGCGGGATTACTAACGGTATAAAATAGATGGTCTGAAACCACCGAGATGCTCGTTCGTTGATATTAACCAAAAAATAGGCTACACCCAAACCAAAAACTAATGTCAACACCATAGAAATGACGAAGAAATACAAGTTGTGCCCAATTGCTCTCCACAAGAACGGCGAAAAACTATGAGACAACAACACGAAACTAAAGTTTTTCCATCCGACAAATTGCGTTAAAGGGCCAAATCCATCCCAATTATAAAAACTATATCGGATACTCGAAACAAAAGGGTAAATGATAAACAAAACATAAACAGCTAATGCTGGACCGATGAAAAAAAGAACATTCTGTCTTCTGATATTTTTAATAATCATCGCCCCACTTCCCTGAATAACTTAGGCATTAAAGTGATGATACTACATTTTATTATTAAGAGAAATATCTGAAACAAAATTTGTTTAAGCCCACAACCTTTCCACCCCACATCCAAAGAAAAAGAGGCTTACATTCATGTTATCCGCCATTTCGTTCAACTACCGACTTTGGCGTTCTTGGTACTCTTCGTGGTACTCGTGGCCTGCTAGCATCCTCGTTCTGATAAATTTTGGGTAGTGGATAGGGCATCACCCCACATCCCGCATCCCACGTCCCATAAGGAAGCAGCGCTAGTTCGGTAGCTCCGGATTAGGTACGATTCCATACATGGATGTCATGGCCACATAGCCACCGAGGATGGCGGAAAAATGTAGTCGCCCGTCCCACTAGATAGAATGATGGCACCAGTTGGGCTCCCGGCTCCGTAGTGGGTACACTACGGGGGTCTAGAAAACATTCCGAAAGGACTGGTGCCTCATGAAACAGTATACCCGTTACATTGGGTTCGATGTCTCCGCCGAAACCATCGTCATTGCTGAGTCCTCCCGGGCGCGATAGCGCCCGCGATATGGGCCCGATCTCGTACCGACTGGACAGCGTGACGCAGTGGATCCAGCGGCGACCCGACGCACGCACGCTTTGGGTGTGCTACGAGGATGTCCCGACTGGCTTTGGATTGGCGCGTCATCTGGTCACGTCGCGGATGTGAACCAAAGCGCTCCATGCCCGGCCACGTATACAGCAACTCTCACTCGATTCGGCTGTGTTAGGGTGTTCCCCCTAGCGGCGCGTCATCCCTTATGGGTCCACGCTGGCAGCAGACACGCCCAGCCCCGTAAGGACATGGCCATTCGGGGAATGGTTCCGCACACCCCCGCGCCCAATGGTCACTGGGCGCGGCGCTCTTACAAATTCAGCCCCAAATACACCGCATCCCGGTCCTCGCGGCGAATGCCGATATAGGCCAGTGTCGTGCCGGGACTGCTGTGATTGAGAATCTGCTGAATAATGGCCAAGTCCACGCCTGAGCTGTACGCCCAGTAGCCAAAGGATATCTTGTCAAGTATTTTACAACCTCGTATATTTCCCTGTGTTGCACGTAGAATTCATGTGTTTAATGAACGCCCGCTATCGGAAGATGCCCCCGCGAGAAACCTCATCCTGCGCGGT
>JAKAAS010000253.1 GCA_021802225.1 Bacillota bacterium | reverse complement strand
CGTCGAGCGACTCGATCAGATCCTTGGCCCGGACCATGTCCCCGTCCGTCCCCCGACGAGATATCTGAATATTCTCTTGCATAATCGCCACGTCGGTCTGATGGTCCCGGCGCGAACTGCCCAAGCTGACACTCACAACGTGTTTCATAAGCCGCCCTCCAACAAAAAACTAGCTGTGCACAATTTTGTACACAGCTAGTTTACCGTCTTTTCTCTGGCTTTCCTAGAGCTCGTCCGCACTTCCCAAAGGACGCATTGTGGGAAAGAGGATGACATCTTTAATTGACGGGCTGTTGGTCAGGAGCATGACCAGCCGATCGATCCCCACGCCCAACCCGCCGGTCGGCGGCATTCCATGCTCCAGCGCATTAAGAAAGTCTTCATCCAGCGGAGGCACTTCATCGTTTCCCTCCCGCCGCTGTTCCTGCTGCGCCAAAAACCGCTCACGCTGGTCCAGCGGATCATTGAGTTCAGAGAAGGCGTTGGCCAGTTCCCGTCCCGCCACAAACAACTCAAACCGCTCAGTCAATTGTGGGTAAGCCGGATCCCTTTTGGCCAGCGGCGAGATATCCACGGGGTGGTGCCATAAAAAAGTCGGCTGCACCAAGTCCGGCTCCACCACCTGCCCGACAATCTTATCCAAGACTTGGGCGCGGTCAAACTTGGCATCGACGGCAATACCCAGGTCACGGGCAAACTGGTGGGCATCCTCCCCGGACCGGATATCCTCCCAGCGGACCCCCGTCTTCTCAAACAAACGTTCCACCATGTCGACCTGATCAAAAGGCGGAGTGAAATGCAGAACCTGCCCCTGGTACTCGAGGTCGGCAGATCCCTGGAGGTACTGCACGAGTCCGGACAGCAAATCCTCGACCAGCCTCATGATGCCATGGTAATCCGTGTATGCCTGATACAGTTCCAGCATCGTGAACTCTGGATTATGTTTGGTCGAAATCCCTTCATTGCGGAACACCCGGCCAATTTCATAAACCCGGTCAAACCCTCCGACAATCAGCCGCTTGAGGTGCAGTTCCAGCGCGATGCGCAGGTACAGCGTCATGTCCAAAGCATTGTGGTGGGTAGCGAACGGGCGTGCCTCGGTCCCCCCCGCCAAGGGCAGCAGAACGGGTGTCTCCACTTCCATAAAACGCCGTGCGGCCAAAAATTGCCGGATAAAACCAATCGTCCGGCTCCGCACATCGAAGACCCGGCGCACTTCGGGATTCACCAGCAAGTCGAGGTAGCGCTGGCGGTAGCGCAGATCCACGTTGGTCAGCCCGTGACGTTTGTCTGGCAAGTCCATCAAACTTTTGCTGAGGTACTGAAACTCGTGGACTTCCACCGTAACTTCCCCGCGGCGGGTTTTGAAGACTGTGCCCTCCACCCCCAGAATATCTCCCAAATCCAGATATTCTGTCAGCGCAAACGGCTCAGGCCCTACGATATCTTCCCGGAGATGGCACTGAATCTTTCCGCCTTCATCCGCCAAATCCACAAACATTGCACGCCCATGGGTCCTTATGGCCATGACCCGTCCCGCTATCCGCACCGATTGCCCTTCCCAGCGCTCATAGCTGCTGTGGAGCTCGGAACTGCTGGCCGTCACGTCAAACCGTGTAGGCTGATAGGGGTTAATCCCCCGCGCCCTTAATTCCTGCAACTTGCCAATCCGCACCGCACGGGGGTCAAAACTGTCGTCTGCCAAAATAAGCCCTCCAAAAATTAAGAAATCTTGATAACCTGCAGCCGGATCTTCCCCACAGGCGCTGTCACTTCAACAACCTGCCCGACCCTGGCCCCCATGAGGGCCTTGCCTACAGGCGATTCGTTGGAAATATGGTTCTTGTTGGGATCCGCTTCAGCTGCTCCCACCAGGGTATACTGCTCTTCCACATCTTCTTCCAGATCCTTGATAGTAACAAGGGAACCAATATGCACAGCATTGGGATCCACGTTGTGATTGTCAACGACCTTAGCCTGCCGCAGCATTTTTTCTATGGTCTGAATTCGGCCTTCAACAAAAGCCTGCTCATTTTTAGCATCCTCATACTCCGAGTTCTCCGATATATCGCCGAATTCTCTTGCCGTTTTAATGCGCTCCGAGACCTCATGGCGCTTGACACTCTTCAGGGTCTCCAGTTCTGTCTCCAGCTTCTTGAGGCCTTCTTCGGACACCAGCAACTCCTTATCGCTCAAAATGATACCCCGCTTTCTTTGGTTAAGAGCTCTTCACTAATGGATGTTACGGCAAAATGTCCTTGCGTATGATGCTATGTGGACCCATTATATACATTTGGCGAGTCCCTGCAATCGTCTGCCCAGCTATTTTGGGGGCTCCACGCCGCCCATCACCGCCATAACCGTCCGCCGCAGCGACTCAATATCCACGACGACGTCAGCGCTAAGCGGGGTTTCTCCCAGCACTACGGGGATAACCGCACGACTGTCCAAGAGGGCCGCCATCAGCCGCACCCGGGCGTTCGACGCCAGAAGGATAATGGTGTCAAATTGCCGGAACCGGCTGGCTAAATCCATAATCTCATTCACCAGTTCAATGCCATTGCGGGACTGTGCATATTGCCACCGCTCCTGGTTGGTCATGACCCAGCACAGTTCGACGCCCAGATCCTGGCAGAGATCGCGTATCTCCTGGGGATTTTCCACAGGAAATCCAATAACGGCAATGGAGCGGCCTTTGCGCAATTCCCCGACGGTCTCCAGCCGGGAAACGAAGGATCGGTCCACGCCAAATTTTTTGGCCGCGTCATGCTGTGACATTCCTTGGGAGCGGGCGAGCAAAATCTGTTCGGCCATGCCTCCAATTCGCGACAGGCTGACCACCTTGTCCCCAATGCGGATCAAATCCACGAAAGGTCCTCGTTTCTGGCATGGTCCAGCCATTCCGCTATCAGTGTTTCCGCATCTTCCCAAGTGGATATTGACGATGAGCGGCTCCGGAATACCGTGGATCCAGGTGTGCCCTTCAGGTACCATGCCAGCTGTTTGCGCATCTCCCGGATGGCCACTCCCTCCCCTTTCACCTCCACCATACGCTGAACGTGATACCGGGCCATGGCGGCCCGATCTTCTGCGCTGGGCGGCTCCATGTGCCGGCCCGTGCGGACAAATTCCGTGATTCGCTGGAAGATCCACGGGTCTCCGAACGAGGCCCGCCCGACCATAACGCCGGCAGCCCCAGTCAACTCCAGCATTCTCACCGCGTCTTCCGGCGTCTTGATGTCACCATTGCCAATGACAGGAATGCTGACCCGCTCCCTGACCTGGCGGATGAAGTCCCAGTTAGCGGGGCGCAGGTACTGGTCGTCCCGGGTGCGGGCATGCACCGCCACCGCTGCTGCCCCCACCTTCTCGAACGCCTCCGCCAGCTGCGGCGCGGTGATGGACTGGTGATCCCAGCCCGCGCGCATCTTCACTGTAACGGGAACGCGAACCGCGTTCACGACTTCCCGCACCACGGCCACCGCATTGGGGATATCGTTCAGCAACGCGGAGCCGTCCCCGTTTTTTACAACCTTGGCGACGGGGCAGCCCATATTGATGTCGATCAGGTCACACCCCAGGGCAGCGGCCTGGCGCGCCGCCTCCGCCATCATGTCGGGATCCGAGCCGGCAATCTGAATGCCGACCGGCGTCTCTCCGGGATCGATTTCCATAAGCCAGTAGCTTTTGGCGCTATTATGCAGCAGAGCATTGGCATTCACCATTTCCGTGATGCACAATGTCGCCCCCTGCTTGCGCGCAATCGAGCGGAAGGCCCGGTTGGACACCCCGGCCATGGGAGCCAACATAACCGGCGGGTCAATCGTCATCGGTCCGATTTCCATTGTGCATCACCCCCTGAAAAATTTGCCCCGCTATTATACCATAAGGATCTTTATACTATACCATAGAAGGCCGCCTGCCATTCGTCCGTTCCCTTATTACGCAGTCGACCGGCCCGCGATTCAGCCGCCGGGACTGTCCAGGTCATGCCGAACATCGCCTCCAGGGCGTCTGCTCTGCGGTCAAGAATGCGGGCGCTCTTTTCAGCGGACCGCTAAGGAGTTCCCCGGGATTTTCACGAATGGCTTGCGAGACCAATTCCTCCTTGCGCTTAGACACTGAGCCGGAACAGATCCATAAGCTGCTGGTTGTCCATGTCATGAATCCAAGCGTCCTGCATAGCCCGCCCAATCTCCTCAAAAGAGCGAGCCTTTCCTCTATAATATAAGCAAACCGCCATTAAGAATGTACTATCTTTTCCATATGACAGGCCCTTGCCTTAGCGAAACCGTTGATGCAAGGATTACCGCTCGGTGGATGGGCCACCCTGGTTCTGATCGTAATGCGAACATCAACCTTTCGCACATTGGTCCGCGAACAAGAAAATTTTCCGGTGACTAAAAATATCTCAATGGGTACTCTCTCAAATCTTCGGGGCG
>JAKAAS010000252.1 GCA_021802225.1 Bacillota bacterium | reverse complement strand
ATGACATTCTTTCTGGTGTTTGCAACATGGCATTGGATCGCATAATTAACGAGGAGGCTAATGCATGCGTGCCTTAGTGATTCTTCCCACTTACAACGAATTAGGCAATCTCGGACCGCTGATGGAATCCATTATCGAGCAGGGCGAGATGTTTGACGTGCTGATTATCGATGATGGGTCGCCGGACGGGACGGGACTCTTGGCCGACCATCTCAAGACGGTCTATCCTAATCGGGTGGAAGTGATACACCGCCAAGGCAAGCTGGGATTGGCCACGGCGTACCTGACTGGGTTTCGCTATGGCCTGAATAAAGGGTACGATTACATGTTCGAGATGGATGCGGATTTTTCCCACAACCCGCACTATCTGCCGGAGTTTATCCAGACCATGGTCCGGGAGAAGGCAGATGTGGTTCTGGGCTCGCGCTATGTGTCAGGAGGCGGGGCGACGCGGTGGCCTTGGTACCGGAGGCTGATTTCCCGCGGAGGCTCAATGTACGCTGGACTGATGCTGGGTCTCAGCATCCGCGATTTGACAGGCGGGTTCAAATGTTTCAGCCGGAGGGTGCTGGAAGCCATGAATCTGGAGACTATCGAATCCACGGGCTACGGCTTTCAGATTGAAATGACGTACCGGGCTGTTCGGTCGGGATTCAAAGTGGCCGAGATGCCCATTATTTTTGAGGAGCGGCGTGAGGGCAAGAGCAAAATGTCGCCGGGAATTTTTGCGGAAGCCTTGTGGATGGTCGGCAAGCTGCGTTTGGAAAGCGGGATGGAAGGCGACAGGCGCCCGGCAGACGAGCGGCTGCGCTAAACGGCTATGAGACTAGACAAATACCGGATGATGATTGGGCGCTTCGTGCGCTACGGCATTATTGGGGTGAGCGGGGTCGGGGTGAATTTAGGAGTTTTGACCCTGTTGCGGCACTTGTGGCCCAGTCAAGCCACCACCACCTATGTGCTGGCCGTGGAAGCTTCAATCATCACCAATTACGTGCTCAATGCCTGGTTCACCTTTAAGGCGCGGGTGCATCTTCCAGGATTTTTACGCTATAATTTGGTGTCAGCTGGCGGTCTTATTGTTCAGACCGCGATTTACCGTCTGGTGCTGGGTCACGGTGTGAACTATATCATCGCGGACCTGATTGCCATTCCCTTCGGCACCGTGATTGGATTTGTTTTGTCAAACGTCTGGGTTTTTCGGGTACGGGAGGCGCTGTCAGTCCATGACCCAATCGAGAGACCGGCCACTGAACCCCCAGCCAGCACCCTTGGACGCACTAGAGGCGGTCGTTGAGGCCGGGGTAGCAATGCTTACCAGCGGGGCTGAAGTGGCGCGCGTGGAGGATACCATGGCGCGCTTGGCACAGGCCTATCATGTGGCTCCAGTTGATGTCGTGGCGATGCCCACGGCTCTTTTTGTTGCTGGGCCTGAGGGACAGAGTCTGGTCAAGCGCATCCAGCACCGCTCGGTGAATCTGGCAGTGGTGGCGGAGATCAATCAGATGTCCCGCGATGTGGCCAACAATCCGGTGCCGCTGGAAGAATTCCGGGAGCGTTTGAATGCGGCCCGGCAGCTCGCGGTCTATCCTCCCTGGGCTACGGTGGTGTTTGCCGCCTTTGCCGCCGGGCTGATCAGCCAGCTGATGGGAGGACGCCTGCCTGACGTGCTGCCAGCGGCGCTAAGCGGGGCCCTCACGCAGCTGACCCGCAGGGCCTTGGCGCGGACACAGACGCCGGGGAATCTGGGCGACATGTTGGCCGCTGTGGTGGCCACGGTCCCAGCGCTGTTCATGGCGAGGTTCCCCGGGTTTCAGCCCGGCTCCATACTGGTCGGGGGGATTATGGTGCTGACTCCGGGACTGCTGTTCACCACGGCGGTCCGCGACGGCATTGCCGGCGACTTGGTGTCAGCGGTCAGCCGGCTTCTGGAAGCCCTGCTGATTGGCGGGTCGGTGGCGGCGGGCGCGAGCTTGCCGCTTTACATCTATCTCCACATGGGAGGGCGCTGGCCGTGATCGAGCAGGCGGTGTTTGCAGGGCTGACCACCATGGCCTTCGGCTTTCTCTATCAGGTGCGGGCCTCTTTGCTGTGGATTTCCGGGGTGATTGGGGCAGTGGCCTGGGGAACGTCGCTCGGGATTCACCTCTTGCCCGGAGCAGGGCTGTTGGGGGACTTCGCCGGCGCCTTTGTGGTCGGCGCTCTGGCGGAAGGCGCCGCTTTGTGGAAGAAGAAGCCGGTGACCATATTCGTCGTCCCTGCCATTATCTCTTTTGTGCCCGGATACCTGGTCTACGAGAGCATGGTGGCGTTCTTGAAAAACAACTTCAATGGGGGGCTGCATTTCGGGCTCAGCGCAATGTTTGCCGCGGCAGCCCTGGGGCTGGGCCTGGCGCTGGCCACAGCCCTCCTGCGCCCGCTCCTGCGGCCCCACCACTTTCTCAATCCCCGTTAGACTGGGCTTGTGCCTCTTTTGCCTGGCATTTGGGGCACAGGCCGTGGATCTCCACATCGTGGTAAATGATTTTGTAGTGGTAGGGCTCCACGATCTCATCAATGCGGTGTTCCAACTGGCAATTGTATAAGTCGATGACCTCGTTGCAGCCGATGCAGACGAGGTGGTGGTGATGGTGCCGGAACGGGGGGATGAGTTCATACCCGACAGATCCATGCCCGACGAGAACGGGGTGCACCACCCCCATGGCGGTGAACAGCTCCAGAATGCGGTACACCGTTGTCTGGTTCATTCCGGTGGCGTGGATTTCCTCGACCAGGGCGGGAATGGAGAGGGGCAGGGGACTGGATTCCAGCAGGCGGTATACGTGCAGACGGTCCGGGGTGACGCGCAGTCCTCGCTGTCGCAGTGCGTTTTGCAGTAATTCTTCGTGCGCGGCCATGATGACCCTCCCATCTTGCTGATATTATGCCCACTCCCCAGCGAAAAGGCAATGAAGCGCGCGTTCGGCCACAGGCGCGCCAAGAAGCGCCTATGGCAGTCTGGAGCTCATTGTATCAAAGCGCCGTCAAATTCCGGGGTTGAGCCGGAAAGAATCGTCACCCGGGTTTAGGCAGGAAACCGTGGTCCTGCAGCTCTTGCAGCACGTCATGGGGACGGCCGCTAATCACAAAAATTTCCTGGGCTGCACCGCTCGAACGCCCGATTAGCTTGAGGCCGCTGGGGGTAAAGTACTGGAAGGAATAGCCCATTTGCCCGCCAGACTTGGGACTGATTGTTCCCGGAATGACACCGTCCACACAGGACAGCGACGACAAGAAGCGCAGACCAGGCTCCAGCTCTCTGACAACATGATGCTGTCTTTTGACTTTGGACTGCCGGTATTTGGCCATGTCGGATCCTGCCCTTCTCTGATGCTTCTATGGTATCAAATCGACAGGGGGAATCCAAATGCCTGAAAAGAAAAGACAAGGATGAGCGCGCGGTATTGTGCGAATTGCCAGGGGACGCTGCAGACAATGCGGCTCGCGGGCACTGACAGGCAAGTATGCCCGCAGTGCGGGCAGGTGGCGTATGCGGATGCGCGTGTGGGTGTGGCAGCGCTCCTTTACACGGCAAACTGGCAGGTGGCGTTGGTGAAGAGGGCGCTGGCCCCGGGGTTTGGGCTGTGGACGATGCCTGGCGGGTATGTGGAAGGCAGTGAGACGCCAGAGGGGGCGGCGCGGCGCGAAATCCAAGAAGAGCTGGGCATTGCGCCTCCCCGGGTGCTGAAACTGGCCGGGGTGTACCGCGAAGCGGAAGAGGGCGCAGTGACCGTGGTGTACCGGGGGGTGACCTCAGGCGGCGGGCCGCCTGCCCCCATGGAATCGCTTCAGGTGCGGTACTTTCACGTGGCCCAAATCCCTTGGGACGACCTGTTCTTCCCGTCGGCCCGGCAAGCTCTGCGGGACTGGATGCGGAGGCGGGTCATTGCGGGTCCGCGCGCCATTCGGAGACAGTTAGTTGATGAGTCTTGAGGTCCGATCGGTTCCCCGCCGCAGTTTGGGCTCCTGGGTGACAATATCCGGCAATTTCACGTCGGTCCACGGCTGGACGACGATAGCGCCGCCGTCAACATGGGCAAACTCCGGGCGCTCGCCGTGCCCATCGCCTAGGGCAATGGTGCTCCCAATTTTAATTTGGGCGGGCTGCAGCCGCAGAGCGAAGATGCCGGCGGTGCGCTCCTGAGGCTGGCCCGCGTAGACGGTGCCCCGGAGCCAGCCAAATACCATGACGTCGCCCGACGCGATGACGGTGGCGCCGGGGTTGACGTCGCCCACGATAATGACGTCGCCCTGATGCATGATTTGCTGGCCGGAGCGGACGGTGTGCCGCACTATCAGGGGGACAGGCGCCGGTTTTTTCTCCTCGAGGGAAATGACCGTGGGGCTGTCCGTCTGCTGCACACCTTTCAGGGTCAGGGCGGGAAATGGCGCAAAAGCCTCCGCAAT
>JAKAAS010000251.1 GCA_021802225.1 Bacillota bacterium | reverse complement strand
AGATGGTTGGCTTCCTGGCCCACGGCAATAATCTCCGCGGTTAATGTGTCGATAGCCACCACTGACGGCTCTTGCAGCACAATGCCCTTGCCTTTGACATAGACCACAGTATTCGCCGTGCCCAAATCAATGCCCATATCCTTCGAAAATGACCCAAACCAACTTCTCATGGGTACAAATATCCCCCTTAGCTCAGCTCCGTGGTTTTTCCCTGATGCACACTGGTGTGATGCCCTTTGCCAACGATGATGTGATCCAGTACCGGGATGCCCATCAGCTCTCCCGCTTCCTCCAGCCGCCGGGTCAGACCCAAGTCAGCCCGGGAGGGAGCGGGGTCCCCGCTCGGATGGTTGTGCACCACAATGACGGATGCCGCCGAACGGCCTACCGCTCTCCTGAATATTTCCCGGGGAAAGACGTCCACACTGTCGAGCCCGCCCTGAAAGACGGTTTCCACCGCCAACACGTGGCTTTTCGTCGTGAGCAGCACTATCCGGAATTCCTCCTGGCTCAGGCGGGCCATATCCTCAACCAGCGGAACCACATCGTCTGGACCGTCAATGCGCTGCTGCAAATCCCCCCGCCTCAGCCTCCCGCCGACCTCCAACGCTGCTAACAAAAGAGCCACCTTGGCCTCCCCTAACCCTTTAATCTGCAGCAGTTCCGCGGCGCGGCGCCGGCTCAGGCCTGTCCATCCGTCTTGCAGAAGGTCTTGGCTGAGTTCCAGCACAGACTGGCCGGATGTCCCCGTACCTAGCAAGACGGCCAGCAGTTCACGGTCACCGAGCACGCCGGCGCCGTGGCGCAACAGTCTTTCGCGGGGACGTTCTTCCGCCGGTAGATCATGAACCCGTGTCAACCGCCACAGCTCCTCGGAAAGTGTGTGAGCAATGCCTGAACGACCGTGGTAGGCAGGCCGATGACGGTTTCCTGGTCGCCCCGGAAATTTTGGACCCAAGCTCCTGCCTGACCTTGAATAGCGTAGCCTCCAGCCTTGTCCAAGGGCTCTCGGGTTTGCACATAGGCCGCGATTTCGTCCGTAGACAATGGGCGGAAAACGACATCGGCTATGGCAACCCGCACCAACCCGCGCGCTTCGCAAGCGCTCCAGACAGCCACTGCCGTATAGACTTGATGGGCCTTGCCCGACAGCCGCTCAAGCATTGCGAAAGCGTTCGCCTGGCTGCCCGGCTTGCCGAACACCTCACCGCCCTGAGCCACGACGGTATCAGAGCCGATCACGAGGGAGTGCGGGTGCCTAAGCGCCACCGCGACGGCCTTGGCCGCTGCCAGGCGCCGCACCAAGTGATACGGAGACTCGCCCGGGCGCTGGGTCTCATCGATACCGGCGGGATCCACGGTAAAGGAGACCCCTATCTTGCTGAGCAGTTCCCGGCGTCTCGGTGAAGAGGAAGCCAGCACGCAATCAATCTCCATGCTACGCCCTCCCTCTCCGATACCACCACAGCCCGCCGATGACGCCGATAATGCCGCCCAAATTCAATTGCAGCCAAATTCCGAAAGAAATCCCAAACACGCCGAGATTTAACGTCCATGGACCGGTGGGAGATCCCAGATCAAAATAATCGTGTCCAAGCGGGGACCACAAGGCTGAAAGAAAATGGCCTAAAAGCGACCCGACAATACCCCCGATGACCACATAGAGGATGGCCATCCACACTGAATTTCGACCTTTCATGACAAACTCCTTTGGCTGGGTCCAACACGAAGGGCTCCCATCCTTTTCATCGACAAAAACCAAGACCTTGTTCAGCATACCATTGGCAATGACGTGACGGCAATCATCGAAAAACTTCCTGCGCTGGGAAAATACCCCTGCATTCAGCCCGTGATATTTCCGAACTGCCTGTGCTGCTGGAGCAAATACCCTAATAGAGCCAGCGATCCCGTCGTCAGGACCCCGTCCTGGGAATGCGCGCGAGATATGGCTAGGCGGACGGCATCCCAGGGATCTTCCACGATTTCCGCTCCTGGCGCCACTGACTGCAGTAATGCCGGGTCTCCTGCCCGTTCGGACGGGATTCGCGTCAGTATGACCGAGTGCACAAAGGGCAGCAGCAAGCGCAGCATGTCGCTGGCCGGTTTGTCGGCCAGGGCGCCGAACACCAATGTCCAGCGGAGGCGCCGGTAGGGCTCCATCTTCAGGGTCTCGACCACACCCAGCACTCCGTGGGGATTGTGGGCGCCGTCGATGACCCACAAGGGATCCCGGCGCATCACCTGGAACCTCCCCGGCCACGTGAAGCGCGCCCAGTCCGCAAGGACCGCGTCCCAGTCCCTGACCCACCCTTTGGTTTCCATCACCTGCATGGCGGACAGGGCCGTCGCAACGTTTTGAGCCTGGTAGGCTCCCAGAAGCGGGACGCTGAGAGGCCCCACTGGGCTTTGCCCCCACACCCCATCTTCCCTGACTTCTGGAAACCAGGCCGGTTCTGTCACGGGCACATGCAAACTCTGCGCACGGTGCAGAATCAGATGCCTGGCCTCAGGATACGGCTGTCGGCCCAGCACCAGTCGCGAGCCCGCTTTGACAATCCCCGCCTTTTCGGCGGCGATCTCCCCGATAGTGTCGCCCAGACGGTCCATATGGTCGAACGCCACCGGGGTAATCACCGCCAGACAGGGCGCGGAAATAATATTGGTCGCGTCCAGCCGTCCGCCCAGCCCCACTTCGACCACAGCCACATCGACCTGCCAGTGGCGGAACGCCAGAAAGGCCATGGCGGTCACCGCCTCAAAGAACGTCGGGACGTCCGGCAAAGCCACTCCAGCCGCCTCGATTTCTTCTCCCAGCCGGTCCCACAACTCCTGCTCCAGAGGACGGCGGTTGAGCATGACCCGCTCGTTAATCTGTCCCAGGTCCGGAGAGACCGTCAGCCCCACCCGGTATCCTTGTGATGCGAGTCCAGCCGCGATCAAGGCGGCCGTCGAGCCCTTGCCGTTGGTTCCCGCCACGTGCACAATCGGATAACCTCTTTCGGGATGGCCCAGCTTGTCCATTAATGCCTGAATCCTGTCGAGGCCGGGGCGGACTTTGGTGCGGTCAAGCCCTCCCCACCAGTTTTCCTTCACTGCAGGTCCTCCCACCGCTCTTTCAGCCGCTCTGTCCGGGCCAGCAGTTCCTGGCGGTGCTCCTGCGCTTTACCCACCACCTGCTCGGGAGCCCGTTCTCGGAATTTCGCATCTCCCAATTGTTTCTCCACCCGTTCCAACTCCCGCGCCGTCTGCTCCATGGTCTTTTGCACACGGGCCCGCTCAACATCGAGGTCCACCAACCCCTCCAAGGATAGGTACAGGCTGCCTCCCTGACAGACGCCGGTGAGCGCGTGGCGAGGTTTAGGCGTCCCGCCATCCTTAACGTGCCAAGCAATATTCTCCGCCCGCACCATTTCGCGAATGGCCGACGCCTCTTGCTGCCAGTCCGCCAAAATATCCTGGTCATCGGCAACCATCTGGAAGACGGCGCGCTGAGCCGGCGGCAAGTTGACTTCGGCGCGCAGATTCCGCCCAGTGCGAATAACGTTTTGGACGCGCTCCATAATTTCCTGAGCCCGGCTGCCGGAGGGAAGGTCCCGCACCGACGGCCACGGGGCCACCATTATACTGTCTCCGTCATGCGGCAGGGACTGCCACAGCTCCTCCGTGACAAAAGGCATGAATGGGTGAAGCAGTTTCAGGGCCTGTTCGGCAACTTGCACCAGCATGCTGAGCGTCCCGGGAGCAGAACCGGGATGTTCCCGCATGCGGATCTTGGTCAGCTCAATGTACCAGTCGCAGTAATCATCCCAGAGAAAATCGTATATGGCGCGCGCTGCCTGTCCGAATTCAAACGCCTGCAGCCACTCCGTCATGCGCTCAATTGTCTGATTCAGTTTGGCGGCAATCCACAGATCTTCCACATTGTCCATGGCTACCGGAGCCGGCACAAAGTCTTCCGGGAGATTCATGCGCACATAGCGCACCGCATTATAAACTTTGTTGGCAAAGCGGCTGGCCGCTTCCACGCGCTCGTCCGAATAACGCTGGTCATTGCCTGGCGCGGAGCTGAGCACCAGGGCTATGCGCAGGGCGTCGGCCCCGTAACGCTCAATGACGTCCATCGGATCGACGCCGTTGCCCAGAGACTTGCTCATCTTCCGCCCCTGGCTGTCGCGGACCAGCCCATGCAGCAGAACCGTGCCAAATGGTTTCTCTCCTGTAAAGTGCAGCCCCTGCATGACCATCCGCGCTACCCAGAAGAAAATAATGTCATAGGCGGTGGACAGTACTGACGTCGGATAGAACATGGCCAGATCTTCTGTCTGCTCTGGCCAGCCCATTGTCGAGAAAGGCCAAAGCGCAGAGGAAAACCAGGTGTCCAGCACATCTTCGTCCTGGTGCACAGGTCCCTGGCACCCGGGGCAGCTTTTTGGCGCCACCCGGGAGACAGTCACCTGGTGGC
>JAKAAS010000250.1 GCA_021802225.1 Bacillota bacterium | reverse complement strand
CACGCAGCACTACCTGATGCTCCGGCGCAATCTCCTCTACACGGCGGTGACCCGGGGCAAGCAGCTCGTGGTACTGGTAGGGCAGCCCAAGGCCTTGGCCATGGCGGTCCACGCCAAGCCTTCGGACCACCGCTGGTCGAAATTGCGAGACTGGCTAGAGCAAGAGCTTTGAAATCAGGGCCTAAGGAGGCTGGCGGGGGCCCGGCAAGGGCGGTTCATGGTTGACATATAACAAAATGATTATATACTGATAGGGAAACGTACCCAATCGGCGGACGTCAGTCCGCACAGAAAAGAGGATGGAAATTATGGCAGGCAAAGTCGCGATTGTGATTGTTTCCGGGTGGGATGAGCAGGCTAAGGTGATGGCGGGGATGCACGTCGCCAAGCGTATTGATGAGGCGAAAGAGGCCAACGGGATTGAGGCGGTGGAAGTTTTTCTGTTCACCGGCGGGGTCAAGCTGCTTGAAAATGCCGATCCCGAAGTGGTGGCCATGCTGGTGGAACTGCGTGAACAGGGAATTTTGATGGGCGCTTGCTCCAATCAGGCGGAAGCCTGGCATGTCGAAACGACGGCGCGCGATTTTGGCGTGCAACTGGAATTCGCCCGTGACGCATTTTCCCGCTACGCCCGGGAAGGCTTCACCGTCATGACATTTTAAGCAAGCGGGCAAAGGGGATCGGGATCATGGCAATCAAGGACGATGGACCCTGGTACTGGCCGCAAGCGGCCGCGAAGGCAGATTTGCCGGTGTTTTGGGTGCGAGATACGGTGTCTAGTCACGGGCGGTACGCTGACAAAGCGAAGAAAATTACCGGAATCGATTTGGTGCGCTTTCACGGCCATGCCTGTGATGGACTGTTTCGGGGCATGTATGCCTTGGCCGTGGCCATGCCGGTTTTGTTTCCCGACGGGATTATTGACCGTACAGACCTGCGGGTATTGTCGCGCAACAGCCCGTGTCTGGGCGACGTGGCGGCGTATCTGAGCGGCGGTCGGATTCGCTTTGGCACCCAGGATGTGGACAGCTCCACGGGAGTGTGGTTTATCTTGCAGCGGGTCAGCACGGGCCAGACAGTGAAGGTGGCTGAGGACCCGGGATTTTTCCCGTCCGAAATAGCGGAAATGGAAGGGCAACTGCCGAAGTTGTCCGGAGCCGAACTGAGCCGGGCGGTCACGGCTTTGCAGGAACGCCAGGACCAGTGGATTCAGCAGGTTCTGCTGCCATCGGCTCCGCCTGAACACTATCATGCGGAAGAGATTGAGCGGCAATGGACCGCAGTGCCTTTTGGGCATATCGGGTTGAGGACGGATACGGTGTATAAGGATGTCAGCCCGTGACCCGGAAGGGTCTGGGATTAGGACCGCGATGTTCCCGGCGGCTGGAGGCTTGGCCCGAAAGGCCTTGCCTCCAGCCTTCAGTGGATCACCAAAAATAGAACGGAGATTCGGATCCGCAGCAAGAGAACGGTCCATATTCCTCACCTTGAGCGTTCACCGTGAGCAATGATGAACGGCGGCCCGAACAAATCTGCCCGGATCGCGTCGGCTGGCACTGCATGTTCAGGCGCACTTGCTGGGACGTTCGGGCCATAGCCGCAACAGATCATCATCATCTGTCTGCTACTCTAACAGCTTTCCCATCCGCCATACGACGTGTTCGCCCTGTTCTTCTTTTATCTTCTGCAGCCCGCATTTTTCATAAAAACGGACGGCGGGAATATTGGTTGGCGATACGCGCAGATGATACTCGGGGATAGCTCTGTGACGGAAACAATCTTCGGCATAATGGGATAATTGCCAGCCGTATCCTTTGCCCCGAACTTCGGGAATGAGGTAATACAGGCTGACAAAACCAATCGTCCGGCCTTCGTATAGCCTCGTGAACAGCTCCATTTGCCCGGTGATCTTCCCCTGGTCTTCGACCATCACGTAGCCCCACGGGAACAGGGCGGTGCGCATGGCCAGACTCTCAGCATATTCCGCTTCATCAAAGCCGTCCTCCCGGCCATTAAAGCTCACCCGAAAGGAATCCTTCCGGAACTCAATACAAGTGGCCAGGTCACCGTCTAAATCGATTGTGCGAAAGGAAAACGGCATCGTGTTTCCCCCATGTTTGACTTGATTATCCATCCACCCGGCTCAAAATCCCCGGTGAGGTCTGCGCTGCTCGAGTAATTGGGGCGAAAAGGCCAATGATCTCTGTGGCGCCGATCGGGTGAAGCCAACCAGGAGCGTTTCTCGCGCGGTTCATCGACCCTTTGTCGTGGCTTTGAGCGTCAGTGCGATGCGGAACGATTTCAGGCCGTGTGGAGCCAACGCCTCGACAAAGTCGGACTGGAATTGATTAGCCCGTGCTGCCCGCCAATGGCCATCTAACCTTTGACGGTAGTCTTTCCCAAAGAGAGAACCGTGACTGTCTGGGACGCCTGGTTGACCACATAGGCGGTGCCTGTATGGGTATTGACGGCAACGCCTTGTGGCTGGGTTCCAACCGGCAGAGTTTGCGTGACATTGTTGGTGCGCGTGTTGATAAGAGTCACCTGATTACTGACGCTGTCATTGACAAAAACTTCGTGCTTGGGCAAGTCCAGCGCCAGGCCGTGAGGAGACTGACCCACCGGGATGTCCTTGATGACCCGATTGTTATATATCACAGCGACTTTTGCCGCTCCGCTTACCCCTACATAGATGGTATTACTCACGGGGTCGGCAATGACGTTCCAAGGGTGCGGTCCCACCGGAATGGTGGCTTCAACTTGGAAGGTCTTGCCGTTGATGACAGTAACCGAGTCGCCAGCGGAGTTGCTCTTTGCACTGGCGGTGGCGGCAAAGGGATCGATGCCTGTGTTGGCGGAATAGATGGTATCGGTGACAGGGTTCACAGAGACACCCCAGGGATTGGGTCCCACCGGAACCGTCTTGATGACCCGATTGGTTCGCAGATTGATGACTTCGATCTCACTTAGCGAGACATTCGACACGAACGCTTCATGCAGACGCTGGGATACCGCCAATCCGTGGGGATGTCCACCGACCACAATCTGATGTTCCAGTGTGTCCGTCTTGGCGTTGATCACGTCGACAAATCCTTGCTGAATGTCCGTGACATACACGGTGCTGGTTTTCTGGTCAACCATTACGGTATGCAATGTCCCGCCAATTTTGATGGTGGTGATGGGCTTGCCCGTGGTGGTATGCACGACCGTCACGGTGCCATTGCTGAGATTGCTGACAAACAGCTTATGCAGGCGCATATCGATTCCAGCAAAATGCGGGGTCGGTCCTACGTTGTTCCATGTGCTGGTGACTTGATAGGTTTTATAGGGTGCGGGAATGTTCTGGGCTGCGGCAGTGCCGTCCATTATCAAGGGCACGCTCAGCATGCCTGCAGCCGCTCCTGCCGCGAGCCAAGTGTGTGCCGATCTTTTGGTGTAGTTCACAGTATCATCCATCCTTTCTGGTGACGAGAAACCTATCGTGACGTTGTGTCAAGTGGGATGTTTGCCTTATGATCCCACACCGTGATGAGAAGGCAATAAACAACCCGTTAGCCAACTCTCACCAAGTCACGGCTTGCGTGGTGCCGTAATGTTTTGCCTCCCCCAATTCTCGGCACGGGCGCAGCTCAGTACAAGATTTTATGGCTTTTGTGCCTGCTCACGTTGTGATGAGCCTAAGTGCGAGTGTGTGACCAGCAACTTTCCAGCGCGTACCGGCGCATTTTGAAACCACGGCAACTGGAATGATGCGGAAAAATCGGCGTACACAGTAGGCATGAGAAGGAGATCGGCCGACATTTTGACGGTGATGACGACTCAACCTGATTGTCAGAGCGCTCTATGAGCGCCTTGACCCACAAAGCGCATCCACCAGGGAGTGTGAGATGGTCTGATGATAAAGACACATGCATGCCATGTAATTTTCTTTGAACAATCCTCACATTTTTGGTTGAATGCGGATCGTTTTACTCACGGTCCGGGTTGCAGGGATAGCATCACCTGGACGCAAATGGCACACGAAAATCTCGCGGGATTTTCACTGAGGCATCAGGATCGACCCCGTGGGAAATCATGCGATTTTTTGGCGCACTTTCTTAAAGGGATGACACTCCGTGTCATCCTAAGTTTATCCCTAAGATTTGGCGGCTAAAAGATCGCCATAAACCCAAGCCGCAAAGCTACTTTGGTACGATGAAAGAGCGTCCGGTTACCGAGGTTTGATGGCATTACCACTTCTATGCACCCAACTGTATCTAAATCATCGCAGGCTCCTCCACTTCGGATTCCCAACATGGCTTATCTTAGGATGCATGTTCCTAAAACCATCAGGAGTCCCAAAAGAAATGGTGAAGTGAGAGACGGCGGATCATTGTTATTCCCATATTGTGGTAGTATAATAGACAGAAATATTCCATGTTTTGGCGTTTGTCGAAAAGATGAATTTTATCTTATATTTGAAG
>JAKAAS010000249.1 GCA_021802225.1 Bacillota bacterium | reverse complement strand
GCAGTTGGGCGCGGTGGTGTGCCCTGTGATGCCCATCTTCCGGCTGCATGAAGTGCGGCAGATCCTGGAGCAGACCCGGGCGCGCCTGTGGGTGGCGCCGCGCCTGTTCCGGCGTGTGGATTTCACGGACATGGCCGACACGCTGCGCCAGGAGATCCCGGAGCTGCAAGTGTGGTTCCGGGAAACGGGGACAGGGGACGCACAGGATTTGGCGCGCCGCATTGCGGACAGTCCTGCGATCCTGCCCCATACCCAGATGGGCCATTATGACCAGACGGCGGAAATTGTCTTTACGTCGGGCACGACAGGCCGACCCAAAGGGGTGGTGCACAGTCACCGCACGTTGATGACCGGGTTGCGGCGGCAGACAGAGTTCCTGCATCTTGGGCACAAGGACACCGTGTTTATGGCCTCGCCTTTTGCCCATCAGACCGGATTTCTCTATGGCGTGCTGCTGCCCGTGCTGTTGGGAGGACGGGCGGTCTATCAAGATATCTGGGAGGCGGACACCGCGTTGCAGCTGATGTCTGAGTGGCAGGTGACATTTTCCATGGGGGCCACCCCATTTTTGGCGGATCTCACCGCCCGCTATGATCCCGCCCGGGACGACCTCAGCCCCCTGCGGATCTTTATCAGTGCCGGGGCCCCGATTCCCCGCATTCTGGTCGAGCAGGCGCATGACCGCTTGGGGGTGCATATTTTGGCGGGATGGGGCATGTCGGAGAATTCTCTGGTCACGCTGGTGCGGCCCGAAGACGGTCTGGAAAAAACGTATACCACCGATGGGCGGCCAGTGCCGGACATGCAGTGCCGGATTGTGGATGCGCAAGGACAAGCACTGCCCGCCGGGCAGGAAGGGGAGCTGCAGGTCCGGGGGCCGCAGAACTTTCTGGGCTATTACCGCGACCCGGACACCACCCGCCAGATTCTCGGACCGGACGGCTGGCTGTCCACGGGAGATATGGCGGTGATCGACGAGGAGGGCTATCTGCGCATTACCGGGCGGGTCCGCGATATGATCAACCGGGGAGGGGAAAAGGTGCCGGTCGCCGAAGTGGAGGAACTGCTCTATCGCCATCCCGCCATCCGGGAAGCGGCGCTGGTGGCCGTTCCCGATGCGCGGCTGGTGAACAGGGCCTGCGCCTGTGTGGTGTTGCGCGAAGGGCAGACGTTGGTCCTGTCCGACCTGCTGGAATACTTGGACCGCTGTGCGCTGACCAAGCAGTTCTGGCCCGAACGGCTCGAAGTGATGACGGCCCTGCCCAAAACCCCGAGCGGGAAAATTCAAAAGTACCGTCTCCGGGAGTGGATGGTGCAAGGAGCCGCCCCATCGCAGACGAGGTGAATCAGGCCGGCGGCTGGCCCACAATCAGCGAGGCATTTTGACCCCCAAAACCAAAGGCGTTGACTTGCACGGTGCCCAGTGCGACCCGCCGCGGCTCCTGGGTGATGAGATCAAAGGCGGCGGCGGGGTCGACCTGCTCCGTGCCCAAGGTGGGGGGCAGCATCCCGTCGCGCATGGCGTGCAAAGCCGCGACGATAGACAAAGCGCCCGATGCCCCCATCGCGTGTCCGCAGTGGCCCTTCACGGAGGTCGCGGGGACTGGCCGGGCGGCGAAGACCTGGTTCATGGCGCGGATCTCTGCCTGGTCTCCCACGACGGTGCTGGTGCCGTGCGCGATGACGGCGTCGATAGCGTCTGGCCCGCACTGGGCATCCGCCAAGGCCTGCGTCATGGCCAGGGCTTCCCAGGTGCCGGACGGGTCGGGAGACGTCACATGATAGCCGTCGGCCACCGTGGCATAGCCGCGCAGGCATCCCCAAGGATGGGCGTGGCGCTGGCGTGCGTGCTCCGGCGATTCGAGCACGATCATGGCCGCGCCCTCTCCCATCACGAACCCATTGCGGCGGACGTCAAACGGCCGGGAGGCCTCGTCGGCGGATTCGGCTTGAGAGAGCGCATGGGCGTTGGACAAACTGTAGCCCACCACGGGATCCAAGAGGTGCTCGGCACCCCCCGCCACGGCAACGTCGACGGCGCCCGACTGGATGAGGCGGGCGGCCAGCCCAATGGCGTCCAAAGCGGAAGCGCAGGCCGTGCTGAGGGTGAGTTGGGGACCGTGCAAGCCGTAGAGCATAGCGATTTGCGCACTGGCCATGTTGGGGATGACGGTGGCCATGAGACGCGCGGGCACGGCACTCGCCGTTTTCCCTTCCTGGCCCGCCTGCAGCAATTCTGGCACACCCCCCATCGAGGTCCCGACAATGACTGCGGTGCGCAGGGCCGGGAGAGACGAGAGCCCCGCTTGCGCTAACGCTTGCTGCACGGCGGCCAGGGCATATTGTGCGAAGCGTGCGGAAGTCTTGACAGTCTTGGCGGGGAGGGCCCAATCGGCCGCCCGGAACTGTGGCGGTACGGGCGAGTACCACAAAGGCCGCGCGCGGCTGCCTGTTTCTGCAGCGGGCCACGGAGCCATAGTCACCACTCGGGTGCCTCGGAGCAAATTCTGCCAAAAATCCTCGGGGTTGAGGCCAATCGCGGAAATAACCCCCATTCCTGTGATGACGGGATTGTTCATCCATTTGCGCGGGAAACCCCGGCGTTCAGGCCGGGGAGGGATAGCGCGGCAGACGCCGGCTGTCCCGTTCCCGCTCCTCCTTTCGTTTGTCAAGCAATTATTATCCACGCATACCCATAGCCATCGGCCCGTTGAATGAGGGCACAGATGCGATGGGAAATCCCTTGAACGAGTGCTGAGATTGTTTTGATGTTGAAGCGGCCGCTGGCCCACATCGCGACATGGCCCTGGTAATTCCCGACGTTCTTGCCGGTCATGACGGTGGTTTTTACCATGTCTCCCGTCTGAAAGTCGAAAACCCTTACTACGGGTGAGAGTGCCCGCGGAAATTCCTGCTTTGTGCGGCTATTGGTACCGACGTCCACGTCCACATCGGCTTCGTGGCTGGGAGACGTTGGAACGATGGCGAATGGGTGCTATTCACTGCCGCCGCTGCAACTACTGTGCGAACACAATTAGGATTGTACGCTAGAAACTCCACGACGGTTTGCGTGCCCTTGCATTGATTGCGGGTGTGGCAGACCAAGGGGAGATTGCTGACTCCTCGAGCTCGGGGATGCCTATGCGCGGTCTCCGGCGGTACGTGGTGTGCCTCGTAACGGCGGAGTCCGGCTTTCCGGCCTCGTCCGATTATGGAAGCGGGCGGGGCGATACCGCAAGTGCCCGCTCGAAGCGGCGATGCCCTCGTCGTTGCGTTAAGGCTCCGCGAATCATCTGCCCCCGGTGCTTGAGCTCTAGGAATATGAACACCGTCACCGCACGCGAGACTTCGTTTGTCTCGCCATCTGTAAATTCGGTTTCTCGCCCCAACTCCATCCCGGTCATTTGGCTACCGGGGTCCAATTTTAGCCGCCAAGGCTGCAAGCCAGACTCTCCCACACGCCGGTTCCCTAGTCGAACCGTGCACGGCCCCGTTTCAGTAGTAGTCGCGTGCGTTTTTCTGACCACGGGATGAGAGGTGTCTTATGTGCGTCCAAGACCAATACGGCCACCGTTGCCTTTGTCCTTTCCCCCTAGGGGCCTTGTGACGTGGGCGCCTGGTCCAGTTCCCCTCGGGAAGGTCTGCAACCGGCTCTCCTCTGGTGGGAACGGCGGGAACCTTCGGCGCTTTCCCTTTCGCCCACATCATTTCCGCCTTGCAAAAGCGGCGGGCTGAATAAAACATTCGCCGGTGTGTTTGACCGGCCTGCGGCAAACAGAGTGGATGGGATACCGCTGTCCCTGGACCACCCAGCCTGTGTTCACAAGCTCCGCCCTTCAGGGCGGGAAACGTGACGACAAGAGTTGTGGTCCCGGCAGTCCAGCTATTCCCCTAAAAAGCCCTGGGCTGCTGTTCCCTGCCGACCCGGACAGTTTCTCTCGTGGCTCCAATACTTTTCGCCGCAACCGAAAGAAGGAGCAGGTCAGGCTGTGGTATCTCGAATGCCACCGCCCTTACCTTGTTCTTTATGATACCATTGGCGCGGGGTTGAGCGTCCTTCGCTAAAACCCTGTCATGGGTTGGCCACCGCCCTTCTTCCATCGAAATTCCGGATCGCGAGCCCCGTTGCGGTGTCTGCTGGCAGCACTTTTGCCACGGGACGATGTCAGCTATCAGCCGACCGGATTGCCTCGGCCAACTACTCTGTAGGATAGCCGCTGGCCACTCCCCAGTAATAGTAGGCGACAGCAAACGTTGCTGTCGCCGCCAAGTCTCAAGGAAAGTGAATCAGTCCCTGGTGATGCTGGTACGGCGAGCCAAATCGGTGTGAACCAAAGTAGGATAGTGTCAGCAGTCCAGCTAAATAGACCACCAGCCACACGCTGGCGTTCACGGAGGTCCATGAAGGACGCTTGATCTGCTTGGGCATGCACCAACTGAAAAACGCGTAGAGGGCCAAGCCGGCGAGCATGGCAACCATAATTT
>JAKAAS010000248.1 GCA_021802225.1 Bacillota bacterium | reverse complement strand
TTATTAGTGAAAATTCAGCAGGGATCGCTCCATGCGTTAGTGCCGTGTCGCCGGGTGAACCGGGCCACGGACCCCCACGGCGTGTATATTCTCGAAGACGGCACGCTGTGGACCACGGCAGATCCGGTGGCCTCCTCGCCCGTAATGGCCGAAGTGCTGCGGCTCGGTGCGTGTCCGCTCCATCAAAAAAACTCCTAACGGCACATAGAAAGGATGATGATCTATGCGCTTGCGTAATCGCGGCAAAAACAGCTGGCAGCTACGTTGGGAATTGGGCCGGGATGATCACGGCCAGCGCCGCCAGCGCACCGAAACGTTTCATGGCAACAAAAAAGCTGCCGAAGCCCGCTGGCGACTCATTCAAGCGCAAATCGAAGGACAGCCGGGGGATGCCTGGGCCTTGGACACGCTCACCGTGGATGCCTATCTGGATCGCTGGTGGGAGCAAGTCGGGGGGCAACTGGCCCCCGGCACGCAAGCCGATTATCAAAGCCAATTGCGGCGGTATATTCGCCCGGCATTAGGGTCGGTGCTGTTGCGTCAATTGACGCCGTTGCATATCCAAGACGCGATTCGGCACTGGAGTACTCAGCCCCGGCAAGACGGCAAGCCGGGGACGCTCAGTGCCAGTACCGTCGCCAAAAATCGGACGGTGCTCAATCTGGCGTTGCAAGCCGCTGTCCGCTGGCAACTGCTGGCGGCGAATCCGGTGGCGGTGACGAAGGCTCCCCCTCGGCATAAAAAGGAGATCCGGTGGTGGACCCCGGAGGAAGCCCGGCAGTTTTTAGCCGTGAGTGATGCCCATCGGTTAGCGTGTGCGTTTCGGTTGGCTTTGTTTGGCGGCTTGCGGTTGGGCGAAGTGCTGGGACTGCGGTGGCAAGATGTGGACTGGCAGGCGAAAACCCTCACCATCCGGCAAGCCGGGATTCGGGCGGGATCGAGTCGTCCGCACATTGCGCGGCCCAAAAGTGACCGAAGCGCCCGCATCATTGTCGTGACTGACGATCAGATCCTACGCATCTTAAAAATGCGGCAACATGCCCAAAAAGTGGAACGGTTAGCACGGGGTGGTGAGGCCACGGATCTCATTGTCAGTACCATGCAAGGACACCTGATCTTCCCCCGCTATCTGGAAAAGCTGCTGGATCGGCTCATTAGTCAAGCCGGGGTGAAACGCATTCGCTTTCATGATTTGCGACATACCCATGCGACGTGGTTGGCTCAAGCTGGGGTCAATCCGAAAGTCATTGCGGATCGGCTCGGCCATACCAACGTGGCCTTTACTCTGCAATTATATGTACATTCGGATCTCTCTGATCAGGCACAAGCCCTCCAGCAGATGTCCTCTTTCGAATCCCCAGCCCCCTGAAATCGGGGGCCAAAATGGGGCCATCCTCCGCCGTCCTCTGCGTTGTATTGGATAGAAGAAACCCGCCAGCCGTTCTGCTGTGCGGGTTTCATATGGTGGAGACGAGGGGAGTCGAACCCCTGACCTCTAGAGTGCGATTTTCGCGATCCGGTCGTCGACCGGATTCCGGCAGCGTCAAAACCCGCATGAATCCGTCATTTTGCTGAAGCCCTATGACGCCTGCTGACCTCTTCTGACGCATGAATCGGCGTCGTTGGGGGCCAAATGGGGCCAAATCCCGATCACCCGGGGCGCTCCCTTCTTTCTTCCCCCGGACGTTAAAGATAGTACATTAGTACTATTGTATTGCTAGCAAGCATGAAATAAACTATAGATGGTAGAGAAAATAAGAGGAGGGAATCAAGATGACAAACAGAACCGCGCAAGCCCGCAGTATTCCGGGGCAAGCACTCGAACAAAAGGGGTTTCGCCGGGTAAAAAATCAGAAATCTTTGTATTGGAAATTAGCCGCAGGCACCGAATTGACGATAGCCCAAATCCGCACCTCGGGAACAGCCTACAAAACAACCGATTACGATCCCGAAGAGGTGCCCTCGTGCCATCCGCAATATCTTACCACCGAGGCCGAGTATCAAGAATTTGAGCAAGAAGAAGTGATTCCGTGGGCTGAGGAACAAGCGATGGCCTTAGTTCAGAACAAATTGATTCATTGGTACAAATAGGAGGAATCCTGCGATGAAAAACCAAGAAACGATTGGGTTCAGCACACGGCTGGACCCGCAAATCAAGAAAGACTTGGATGAGCTAGCCCGGACCCGTGACGTGCCCTTGCGTCGGTTGGTCGAAGAAGCGTTGGTGGTCTATTTACAGATGCAACGTAGTTTAAAGAAGGAGGAAAAATGATGAGCAGCAGACTACCTCATCTCAAGCTAATTGAACTCGGATTGGAAGAGCCTGAGTACATTTTACCATTTCATACTTATTTTCCGATAGACGTCGTACATGCTTTGGAAAACGGGTGTCCTGCGTGGGCACTCGAAACAGACGACGTTAGTAAAGACGATGTATTAATTGGGACACTGGAACAAGTGCGGTGTGATATATTGCGCCGGTACAAATTGAGTAAGCTACCGCAGGACTGGTGGCTCACCGAGGTCACACGCGAAATGATCAAAACGAGGAGGTCTACTTTATGAACGGGCTCATACTGAAATCGCATACCGCAGAGGAAATCATGGAGGCTATCCATAACGGAGTGCCGGTCTACGCGCTCGATACGGGCAATGATGGCGCGGACGATACGCTGATTGGCATGCATGATGAAGTGGTAGCCGATCTGCTCTATTACCATGAACTGGACGCATTGCCGCACCATTGGTCCCTTACTCGTGTGACCTGGCTGTCACAAGAGATTGACCCGACTAAAGGGGGGAAAAGACCATGATGATATCGAGCTATACGGTGGTGCAGTCAGATTGGCCCAATCGCAAAGGAGAATATTACTGGACGATATCTAATGGGGCCGAACAACGCGGAGAGTTTGCTACCAAAGCAGAGGCTCAAGACGCGTTGATGACCGTCATCGCCCATTGGCGTGATGATTCCTAGCTTTGTGTAAAATGAGACAGCAAAATCCCCCCATCCGCAGATGAGGGGATTGTTTCTCGTCTATTAGGAGGCCGGCGAAGCCGACGTTTTGGCGGCAGACGTTTTGTTCGGAGCCGTTGCGACCTGTTGTTCAATGAGGGTGCCTAAGAACGCGGGCAAATCCGGCAACGCTTGGGTCAAAATAGTGCGGGCGTCTTGGGTTAGATTGGCTTCTATGGTCGCCAGCACATTCTGGAAAATGGTATGGGCTTCGGTGGCGGACCATGCGCCCGACGCTTTTAAGCCGTTGACGGCCGTTTGGTTTGCGGCCACGACCGCCTCTTGGGCTAAGGTATGCGCTTGATTAATCGCCCAATCGAGGGCGTTGCGCATGGCTTGATTTTTGATGCCGTTGACGGCATGGAGGGCATATTGGGCACCTTTGCCGAGCAGCGCGGTGGCCGCCGCGAGCGCGAACGGGGCCACGGCGACGGCGGCATCGCGAGCCATCAGATAAAAAGTCATCGGTCAGTCAATCCCCTTTCTATTGCAGCGCTTTTTGCGCGGCGGCGATTTTGGTTTCCAAGGTCTTTACTTCGGATTGCAAGGTATGAATGACGGGATCCGGCTCGGGATCCGGGATAACCGGTGAGCTATCTACAATCGAAATCGCAAACACCGATTCGTCCACGGCTCCCGTAATCCCCGGAATCTGCGCGGCATCGGTATACTGCCACCCAAAATATTGTGTCCATCCCCCCACGTTGGCCGGGGCCGTGGTCGGTAAACTGGCTCCGGCGGGATAGTCCGCCAGCCACAAAGGGGTATGGGCTACCGTGGCATACAGGCCCAGATGCTGGGCAATAAAAGCGCTGTACGAATAAAAGAGGACGGGATTCTTCGGATTTTTGACGGCGGCATTCACGCAGCCAATCCAATGCTGTGCCCAGAGCGCGAGTTGATCCGGGGTCAGGCCGCCCGTATTTTCCAGATCCAGAATCGGCCAGTCCGTTCCTTGGATGCCCCCCACCTTTCCGACAGCCTCCAAAAAGAAGGCGGCTTGCGCTTGGGCATGGGCATACAAATTGGGCGATGCGCCGGGCATGGCGGCATGATAGACGCCGACGGGCACTTTGAGCGATTTCAGAGCTTGCCAGTTGGCGGCAAATTGCGGATCGATATAGCCGGATCCATAGGATGACCGCACAATGACGCGCCCGATCCGCAGGGGGGGCAAATGCGGCACCACCGTGAGCCAGTCAATCGGCTGACCGCCATTATTGAATTGCGAGACATCAATCGTACGGAGCCAATCGGCTTGCGGTATTTGCATGATCGCGTCCTTCCTTCAAAGGTAATAGGCCCGCGCACTCAAAAAGGTTCGGGGGCTGTTGAAATAGGCAAACGGCAGCGTAAAATTTCCCTGCTGACCCGAGTTCTTCCCCCACGAATTGCGCGCCATCACGAATTGATCAGGGATCGAGTAGCCATAGGCCAAGGCTGCATGACCGCCGAGGGGATTTTCTGTCAAACTCGGCACGGGCACGACGCC
>JAKAAS010000247.1 GCA_021802225.1 Bacillota bacterium | reverse complement strand
TGGCTCCCGGTTTTGGTGTTCGGCGTTTATCTGCCGGCTTCAGTTCATCACTTGCTAGCCCTCACCATGTTGGCGTTAAGGAGGTAGCCGCGTTGAACTACGAAAACTGGCTGAAGAATATCCTGGATAGGCACTCAGCGATTCCGGTGACGATCGAACGGGATTGGATTCGTGTCACGGTATCCCCCAATCTGTTACCGGAATTGGTAGGAGCATTAACCCATGACTGGATCTTTGCGGGCATTGTGCCCGAAAACGATCCGGGAATCCAGGCGGTGCGGCTTCTTTACGTGTTTTATGCGCAGCACGGTCCCTGGGTGGGAATTGAGGTCTCGAATCACGATCAATCCGTCCCAACTGTCAGTGCCCTCCTGTTTGCCGCGGACTGGCAGGAGCGCGAGATGGAAGACTTGTTTGATGTGCATTTTGAGGGCCACCCCCAGTTGGGCGACTTCGTTTTGCACGATGACCATTGGCCCGAAGGGACCGCCCCGATGAGACGGCATTCGTGGGAGATACACCCAAAAGCGACCGAGCCCCAGGATCTCTCCATGCCGCGCATTGTTGAGGCGCCCGGCTCGTTTGTCATGCCCGTCGGCCCTGTTTACTCCGGCACGGCCGAGTCGATTCAATTTCACTTGGAGACCGTCGGCGAAGAAATTGTTTTTGCCCACATCCGGCCATTTTATAAATATCGCGCGGTGGAAAAGATCTTGGAGGGCCAAGAGCCCTCTGTGGCGCTTTTGATCGCGGAGCGTATTGATGGGTTAACAGCCTTTGCCCATAGTCTAGCACTGGCACAGGCTTTGGAGACATTAGCCGACACCCCGGTTCCCCCGAGAGCTAAACTATTGCGCGTGTTTTGGGCGGAGTTTGAACGGATTCGATCGCATATTCATGTGTTGGCGGGAATTTTGGAGTCGACAGGATTGTCCGTTCCCGCAAACCTGATGCAGGCTCTCGAAGAGAATCTTTTGCAAGTTTCCGGCGTGTCTGCGGGACATCGTTATTTATTTGGGTTAAACAAGCTCGGCGGCCTGTCACGCGACTGGTCTCATGCGGAAATTCAGACGATTGTCCACCAACTCGGGACGGTAGTGCAGCAATCCCAGCGAATTTCAGACGCGCTGGCTTTCGACAATAGCTTTTTGGACCGATTGGAGTCCGTCGGCGTCTTGAACCGAGATCTCGCCATCTCTCACGGGCTGGTCGGGCCAGTGGCACGCGCTTCGGGAGTCAACCGGGATTTAAGAGCATGGCAGGAATATGCGGCTTATGATCAGATCACGTTTGGCATCCCTGTTCAGTCCGAAGGTGACGGTTATGCCAGGTTTAGGCAACTGTGCCAGGAGATTGACCAATCGTATGGTATCATTCAGCAAATTCCCCCGCTGTTAAGCCCAGAGACTCCTATGGCGTCGGGCGTCCGTATAACGGAAACGGGGACGGCCTTCGGATATGTGGAAAGCCCGTCGGGTGCAATCATCTGCGGGGTATCGGTGAACGGCCAGGGCATGATTGAGCGCTCCCGGGTGGTGACGCCCGGACTGGTTAACTGGCATGCCTTTCCGCAGGCCGTCAGGCATTTTGCGTTTCAGGATTTCCCCATCATTTTGGCCACGTTTGGGCTGAGTGTGGCCGATCTCGATCGCTAGGTCGCTGAACCAAGGTATTCCCCTTGCCAAAAAAGGACCGTGACACGGGGGACAAAGTACCAATTCAAGGAGGGAATTCGCCCATGCTATGGTTTCGGGAAGGACTTTACCAGTCCCTCAAAACGCTGACGCCGCAAGAGGAATTTTCCCCGTCCCCAGGATTGACACCTGGGCGACCTGCTCCAACGGCGATGGAGGATGCGGCGTTAGGGGCAATTTGCCCGACACACGCACTGCGAGAGCAAGAAAGGCTGGTGGAGATTGATTACGCGCGCTGTATTCAGTGCCATTTCTGCCATCAACGGACCCCGGGGATGAACTGGGAGGCAGGCTACCATTGGGCGGAAATGAAATCCCCAGGGCTTCCTGCGCCTTTTCGCCATTCGTTGCAGGTCAGGGTAATTGACGCCGGCGACTGCGGCGCATGCCTCAATGAAATCCATCAATTAGCGAGTCCTGTATACAGCTTGCACCGTTTCGGCATCTCCTTCACGCCGGCCCCCCGCGATGCAGATGTGCTCATGGTAACAGGCCCCGTGACGGTTTCTATAAAAGAGGCCCTCGAGGAAGCTTTTGGGGCGGTTCCGGAGCCCAAACGAGTAATGGCGATAGGAACCTGTGCCCTCTCGGGCGGAATTTTTGCTTCCAGCTTTGCCGTGGCCGGCCCCGTGGACCAAGTGATTCCCGTGGACATCGAAATCCCTGGATGTCCTCCACCGCCCTTGGCTATTCTCGACGGATGTCGTTTGATCATGGGCGTTCGGTCGAAATATCCCATCAAAGAAGGGTAGAGAAGATGGTCGGATTTCTCATTTTTCTGGTCTTGTCCATCATGGCATGTGTTCTGGTGTTCGTTGTGCCGAATGGTTGGGTGACCCATGTCAGCAGTATGATGGGCTCGCTCGCGGCAATCGCGCTGTTGTATAGCGCAATCGCTTCCCTCTTTTTTCGCTCGTGGTTTTTGAATTTGTGGCGTCTTCGCGGATGGGGCCAATTAGTAATGGGTGAGCCCCATTTGTCTGCGTTTTTCGTCATGGTTACGGGGTTGGTCTTTTTGCCCGTATCCTGGTATTCCCCCGAATACCTTCGGCGGCTTCAACATCACTATAATTTAAGGTACTTTGCCGTGATTTATCACAGTTTGACGATAGCCATCATTCTGACGTTTTTGGCCCAAGATGTTGTCTCCTTTCTTTTGGTATGGGAAATCATGTCGATATCAAGCTACCTGGCCGTGAACTTCGAACATCTTGACGAACGCCATACCCACGAGGGATACATTATGCTGGGAGCAAGTGAAGCGGGATTTCTGGTGATCTTGGGAGGATGGTTGCCATTAATAGCGGCGTCTCACAGCATCGATTTTTCCGCCATTCAGGCCGCATCGTTGCACTATCTGGCGCCCCGTCTCGGATGGGTCGTGATGCTCTGCTCCTTTTTTGGTTTTGGGGTGAAAGCGGGGTTATTTCCGAGCATGAGTTGGCTCCCCCGCGCCCATCCGGCGGCGCCCGCAATTTTTTCGGCCCTATTGTCTGGCGTAATTTTGAACCTCGGGATATACGGCATTATCGAGATCAATGGGGTGCTCTGGCCCATTCATCAGCCATCGCAGGGGCTCGTCATCATCGCCGTGGGAAGTGTGACGGCGCTAATCGGTATCTTGTACGCCACCACCGAAAATCACTTGAAACGCATGCTGGCTCACAGCTCGATCGAAAACATGGGTCTCATTGCGGTCGCGTTGGGGGCGGCTTTCACGTTTCGCGCCGCCCATTTTCCCGACCTGGCATGGATTGCGGGTATCGCCGCCCTGTACCAGATTTTAAATCATTCCCTCTATAAATCTTTGCTGTTTCTCGGTGCGGGCGCAATTGACTTGGGGGCCGGCGATCTAGAGATGGACCATCTTGGTGGGTTGGGGCGGCGCATGCCGTGGACCGCGCTCGTAATGTTGGCCGGAGTCATGGCAATTTCCGCATTACCTCCGTTTAACGGTTTTATCAGCGAATGGCTTATCATTCAAAGCCTGCTTCGAAGTGTGGTTCTCAAGCTACCGATCTACCAAGTGATTTTTGCCTTAAGTGGAGTGATTGTGGCATTGACCGCCGGGTTGGCGGCGACAGCCTTTATTAAATTGTACGGGATGGTCTTTTTGGGTCGAGGTCGATCACACGCATCCCAAAACGCCAAAGAAGTAGGACTGGGGCCAAAAGGAGCCATGGGGGCTCTCGCCGTAATCTGTTTGATCCTCGGGGTGACACCAACCTATATTGTCCGTGCCTTGTCCCCGCTCGCCGCAAAACTGGGAGGTGGCGGCACGTTGAGGGGATTGGTGCCGTCTTTTTTTTCTCCGCAACAGCTGCCGTTGGCCTTGTCCCAAGCATTCAAACCCTTGGGAGCCGAAACCGGGCGTCACCTCCTTCCGGGACCGGGATTGGTCTTTTTATACCAAAGTCCAGGACCATCCTCTCATGTTGTGTTCGCCAGTTCACCGTCCTACCTAGCCATCGCTATGGTGGCCTTTCTGGGGCTGCTGTATTTGATGGTCAAAGTTCTGAAAAGGCATCGCAAAGTGGTGCACAATGAACCCTGGCAAGGCGGTGTCAGACAGTTGCCCGTTGATGCCCACTATACGGCCACCGGGTTTTCCAATCCGATAGTGGTCATATTCCGGGCCATTTTACGTCCGTCCCAGCCGGCGGAACAGGAGAAGTTCTTAGCCTCGCACTTTCACACGGCGGTTCGCCGCGACGTGCGGGAGTCCTACGTGATGGATCGTTTGGTGTTTTACCCAGCCAGCAAAGCGGTGGTCAGGATTTCCGGGGTGTTGGCCCGCATCCATCACGGAAAGATCA
>JAKAAS010000246.1 GCA_021802225.1 Bacillota bacterium | reverse complement strand
AAGCGGAGGATAGGGGGGGCGTTCAGTGGATCTTTATCAGATAACGGACCAGCCGATTGACACGGGGGAGATTTTGCAAGGTCAGGGTGAGCCGGCAGCTGGAGCCCAGGTGCTGTTTTTGGGAACGGTGCGGAATGAATTTGAAGGACGCGCGTCCCGAGGGCTGTATTACGACGTGTACCCGCAGATGGCCGAAGCTCAGTTGCGGAAAATTGGCGAGGAGCTGAAGAGGGAATTCGGAGTTCTCCAGGTCGCCCTTGTCCACCGCATCGGGGACCTTCCAGTGGGAGCGGTCAGCGTGGCGGTTTGCGTCACGGGAGGGCACCGCGACGAGACATTCGCCGCAGCCCGTGCCGGCATTGACCGGGTCAAACAGACGGTGCCGATTTGGAAGAAAGAACATTGGGATGACGGGACCAGCGCTTGGCATGATGATGCCGGGAGCTCTACGTAATATTGAACAGTTCTTTGACTTTCTTGACATTGGACCGGCTGACAACGACTTCACTGCCCTGCTTATCTTTCATTTTGAGAAGATAGGTGCCGTTGAAGTACGGCATAATCTCCTTGACCTGGTGCATATTGGCAATAAAGCTGCGGTGCGTTCTCAAGAAAGTTTCGGGAGCTAGGCGGTCCTGGAGCTCCTGAAGTGTAAAGCGCGTGGGGTAGCGCTCATGGTGGGTGTAGATGTAAATAATTTCGTGCTCGGCCATGATAAAGACAATGTCGTTGACATTGACCGGGACGGTATGCCCGCTGGCCTCGCACGGCACCCATGTCATCACTTCCGGGGCTGGTCTGGCCGGCGCGCCAGCATTTAGGTCGCTCAGGCGGCGGATGGTTTCGGCGATCCGCTCGCTGCTGACAGGCTTCAGCAGATAGTCTACAACCTGAACGGCAAAGGCATCGACCGCATACTGCTCGTGGGCGGAAATAAACACCACATTAAGCTGGGGGCGTCTGTCCTTGAGCACGCGGGCCAGGTCCATCCCTGACATGCCCGGCATTTGGATGTCGAGAAACACCACATCATAGTCCAGGGCTTCAATGAGGGACAAGGCCTCTTTGGCCGTCTGGGCCTCGCCTATCACCTCCAGCACCTCGTGATAAGGTTCCAGCAAGAATCGCAGTTCCTGCCGCGCTGGGTACTCATCTTCCACAATCAACGCCTTCAACAAGGGGGCTTCCTCCTCCGTCAGTGGTTTGCCTTAAGGGATGGGTGCAGCAGCCTGGGGCTTTGGTTCCGGTGAGGATGCCTGCGGCTCCGGGGCAGTTCTGCAGGGAATGACGACTCTTACCGTCGTTCCCTTATTTTCCGACGAGTGTAGGCGCAGGCGGTACTTTTCCCCGTATAGGCCAATCAGCCGCTCAGACACATTGGACAGTCCAAGCCCTGTGCCCTGGCCATGTCCCATTTCAAAAATGTCGCGCTGTTGGGACTTGGCAATGCCCCGCCCGTTGTCCGAGACGTAAATAATGGTGTCGGCGCCTTGATTGCGGATAGTGACGCTGACCATGCCCGGGCCCTCCTTTTCCGCAATGCCGTGAATGACGGCATTTTCCACGAGAGGCTGGATGATGAGAACGGGGACCGAGCGTGTCAGGGATTCCGGCTGGATGCGCAGCCGGTACCGCAATTTATCGCCGTAGCGAGCCTTTTCCAGGTTGAGATAGGTCTGGACGTAGTCAATCTCGTCTTTGACCAGCACCGTTGACCCTTTATGGGCTAGGGACCTGCGGAAAAATGAGGCGAGCTGGATCAAGAGATCGCGGGCTTTGTCAGGGTCGGTGCGGGAAAAAGAGATAATGGTATTGAGGACATTAAAGAGGAAGTGAGGACGAATTTGCGCTTGCAGGGCTTCCAAGCGGGCCGCTGAAGCCAAGCTGCGCTGCCTGTCCAATTCAGCCACTTCCAGCAAGATGGAAAGAAGCTGGGCAATGCCTTCAGATAGGCGGCCCGCTCTCTTGGGCAAGGTGCTCTGGTCCGCGACGTAGAGTTTGATGCAGCCTACGGACTGCCCGTGGGATACTAGGGGGGTAATGATCACGACACCCAGCTGGCATTCGTCATAAGATCCTTTCAGTTCCTCTGTTTTCAGGATTTTCTGCACCTTGTTCTCCATGACCTCGCGGGTTGTGCGCGAGAGAGTCGAGCCCGGATTGTGCTGGGGACAAGGCTTGCCCGCCCATCCTAACACGCTGTTTGTGTCGGTAATGGCTACGGCCTCCACGCCCACCGTTTGCTGAATAATGTTGGCGATGTGCTGGGCGGTCTCGCGGTTGAGGCCCTGACGGAGGTGGGGCAAGGCTGCGTGGCCGATCTGAAACGTGGTCTCCGCAGCGTCGAGGGTGGAGGCGGTGGAATTTTGCAGCAGCGTGGAGGGGCGGCGGAGCTGATGGTAAAGCAGCCATCCCAGGGGAATGACCACGGCCACCGTGGCTATCACAGCCTGCCACAGAGCTAAAGGCGCTGTGAAAATGATAATAAGCAACGCAACCAATGGAAACGCCATGATGCCAAAACTTAGCCGATTTATCGCAATCACCTTCCTGGTGCCGCCTCATCACCCATTAATGGCTTTGATCGCGGCCTGTCTTGGCGCAGCCCCTGTCCCCTGACGGACCTCCCCCTCATGCTGTGGGGATCCACGGTTCAACCCGCGCCCCCGCCTCTTTCAGTTCGGCCAGGGCGCGGTCGCTGTCACCCCATGACACATCCACCCCCCTCACCGCATTGGAGATGACGCGGGTGTCAAAGGAGCGGGCGAGGGCATCGAGAGCGGTCGCCCTGACACAGTAGTCCGTGGCCAGGCCGACGATGTAGACCGTGTCAGCATCCTGTCCCCGCAGCCATGATTCGAGGTCTGTATGGGTGACGCCCTGCTGGTCGGCCAAACGGCCTTCGAACCCACTGTAGGCATCTGTGCGGTCGCTGAAACCCTTATAAAAATGGGCCGCACTCATGGGGACTTTGAGGCCTTGGTGCAACTCGCAACCGAGAGTTCCCTGCACACAGTGAGGAGGCCACGGGCCTCCCTGCTCGTGAAATGACATGTGATGGGGCGGGTGGAAATCCTGTGTCATCGCCACTGGACGCCCGGATTGGGTAAACTGGTCGATAAGGTCCTGGATGACAGGGAGAATTTCATCCCCCTGCGGTACGGCCAGAGTCCCTCCGGGACAAAAGTCGTTCTGAAAATCTACAACGATTAAGGCTGCGCTGGCGATGGTGCTGACGCCCACGGCTGTCCCTCCTCTTTGTTTGTGTGCGCTCCCGAATCCGGTTTCAGGGCCGGTGCAAATGCGCTCGCCATACCGAAATACGTGGGGCAGGAGTATCCTGCCAGCATAAATGGCGCGAAGAGTTCCTCACCTAAAGCGCCGGCCACTACGGCCAGCTGCCACAAGGCGTCAGGCTTCGCCTGTTCCACCATCTGTGCCGACACCGCGCGCAGCCCACTCCAGTTCCCTGTCTGAAGCATATCCAAAAACCATTGATCCAGTTCGGCCGCCGCTGGGTCGAATCCATAAGGCCCCGACTCGCGGTGTGTGTGGGAGAGGTCCCCAGACGCTATCAGGGCCACATTGCCGGGCCATTCACGCATCACACTCCCGAGCTGGCGGCCGTACTGATACAGCCGCTCCAGACTGAGAGCGCGGGAGGGAGTCAGCACGACGACGCGAAATGGTGTGGGAAGGAACATCTGAACAAAGCGCAGCGGAACATGGGCTCCCCAGTCAAGAGGAATCCGGTTGTGTTCCCCGGTTGTAGCGCCATAGCCCAGAGCGGCGGTCTGGGTGGGGCCCGGTTGCTGCCAGAACCGCTCGGCCAGCGAGCGGTTCACACTGTAGATGTCGCGAAGACGCTGTCCCGACGGAGTATCAAGAATTCCTTCAACGGTCTCGGAATAGGAGACTGTCATCATGCCTTCGGAGCGCACACCGTGAGGGGTAACCACAACCAGTGTTTCCGGGCTGCAGTGTGCGATCTGTGTGGCCACGGCGCTCTGGTGCGAAAATGCCGGCGCAAACTCCGCAAGACCGAATTCTGGGAGGGCCTCAGACCCGTGGGACATCAGGGCGGCGGCGACAAACGGCAAGAGGATCGCTTCCTTTCAGTTCGGTAGTCGGACAGTGTGATAATCCATTTCTGATCATACACAACTGCGGTTTTCCGTGTATAGCACTCACGCAATAAAAAAGATGCGGTCTGCTGAATGAAAATTTAATATCTGACAAGGCAGGAAATCAGAGTGTTGTGTCGAATTGATTTAAAGGTCTCACAGACATGCTGTCCTCCATTTATTGCAGCTAGAGGACATGTTCATTGGTGAAGAAATTATCTCTAAAATTCGGAGGCAACGCGCAGGGAGAGTTTGTGCTTGAACATGGCTATTCTATAAGGAGGCACAACCCATTGATTAATTTAGAACGGGGATTGAAACGCGAACTGTCGTTTCTGGACCTGACCATGTCCTCGCTGGGGGCCATCATCGGTTCCGGCTGGCTGTTCGCGGCGTTTACCGAG
>JAKAAS010000245.1 GCA_021802225.1 Bacillota bacterium | reverse complement strand
ATGGAGATTATCGCAATAGGCTCGAGCGATTGAGATACAGTCTATATCTTAGTCGTGAAGCTCAAAGAATTCCATTTTCGAAATGTGTTAACGTGACAAACTGAGAATAACCCTACCCGAAAACGCCAACTCTGGCTCTTTTTTATTAAGTTATTAGAATGAGTTGTCGAAGCCCAATAACTGAATCTGCAAGGCGGCCACCGTTCTGGGGGAACCTCGACTTTGCCGGGGAAGGGGAAGGAGTGAGTGTGTTTAGCAAATTTGTGACTAAAGTTGGATTACTTGTGATAATGGGGATTAACCCGGGCCACAGGTGTCGCCAATACCCAGTCCCATGAATTGCCCAAATAAATCGTTCCGCCTACAATTACGGGATTAACAATACCAAAACGTCCCCCTAAGGTTTCGTGGCCAAGCACCTGGCCGGTTCGTGGATTCAAGGCGTAAATGGTGGGGCCTGTCGAAACATATAGTGTTCCTTGATAATAGGTGGACGCTCCTCGCCCAGCCCCAGCGGGTCCGGCATTGGGAACATGCCACGTCCATAATCGCCGTCCATTCGACAGATTATACGCTTGATAAACGCTGTTCACGGGGCTGCCGACATAAATGACATGATGATGAACCATGGGGACACCCCCCTTAAAGGCAGGGGGTAACGGGCCGCGTCCCATCTTGGCACTCCATAAAACGTGACCATCTTGGGCATTGACCGCAAAAAGTACGGTATTTACCGTGTTTTGACCCGCAATGACTTTAGGAGAAGCCACCGCATCCATCACCACAATGTGGTCGGCAACCGCGGGGGACACGTCTCCCATTCCGGTATTGACGACGCCGGGCTCAGTCGCTTTCCAGCTTACCTGACCCGTTTGGGCATTAAGACAATACAGCCATCCCGGAACCGAAAGCGATACATAGACATGACCATTTACGACACTTAAGCTCGACATGTTGTCGATCCCACCAACAAACGTATTCCATATCGATTTACCCGTGGAGGCATTAATACAATGAATATGTCCGCTTCCCGTGGCAAAATAAATGTCTCCATTTTTGACGACCGGAGTAGCCATGGCTTCACCGATGGTTCCATAATGCCACAATAATTGGCCGGTTTTCGCATTGAGTGCATAAATGCCATTAAAACTGACATGTTCGCCCCGAATAGCCGGTTGATGAAGGGCATACTTTTGTACAGCTGAAAAATTGAACCCCACACTGCCGGCGGAAATATAAACGATATTGCCCGTTACGACGGGATTGCCCATTAAATGATTTCCTACCGGGCTGCTACGCCATATTAATTGCCCCGTCTTAGCATTGATTGCGTAGGCAAAATTATCATCGCTTTCCGCATACACCACCCCTTTGACGACTGTCACACCCGTGGCGTTCCCATAAAATTGGGTAATGGTGGGTAAAGCACTTCGTGCCCCATAAACATTGGTGCCATAAGCGTTTGGGTTAGATAAGGGCCAAGCCCGTGCTTCAGGAAAGGCCCAGGATACACCGTTTTTCATCCATGCGGGTGCCATTGTGGGAAGTTGAAATGCCGCATTGTGTTGCGCGTTGGCATAAGCATGAGTCCACGTGCCCGGAAAGAACTTCGCCACTTGTGACGAAGGCATATTTTGGGGCAGCACCACGCGCGCAAAAGGATGGGTCACTGCACGCGTCAGACTCACGAGCGCTTGTTTGTCAGGAGCTTTCGGTGATATCTTGTTGCCCCAATGCTTTGCTGTCCGCATCCACTGGCGGTTATGGCTATGAGTCCCAATACAAAAAACGTGAGAGCTAGCCGTTTTGTGGTCATTTGATGATCATCCTTCCGTTAAAGAGTGCAACGAATAACACAATATACGCCGTATTGAATGCGTGGGTATTGGTGGATCCTCGGGACTTAAAGCGTGCTCATTCTACGACGAAAGGATGCAGAAAAACCATAGGATCGCTTTCTGATTTAATTTCAACAGTCTTAGGTTATCTAAGAAGGCGAATATATTGCCGGTGAGGTAAAATAATATCTGCCTTATGGCATTGTTTTGTATATACTGGGAACCAGTACAATATGCCTACCGGAAAGGAAGGACATCGGATGAATAGTCCGGCTCAGATGGTTGCCGTACTGTGGGTGCGAGCCGTCATTCCATTAATCTGTTTAACCGCTTTCTTATGCGTTCCGTCACATCCCTTGGCTTTCAGTATTGTTGCAGTGATTGCGCTTATTGATATCACCGTGCAATTTTTTCACTACAAGGGTGACAGAGTTTCTTGCACTTTAATAAGGCTGAAAGGATCGTGGATCCGGGATTTGATCTACGCGTTAACCTTATACCTTATCTATTTTCGTTATCCGCAGATTCCTGCGCTGTCGCTCAGTCCTGTCACCGTTCTTGAAGGTATGGTTTTTGCGGCCGCACCCCAAGTTATTGAGATGCTCTCACTATTTGGGGGCCTCATCCCTATTCGAAGACTCATCTTTGCTTCCATGGGTTTCCCGGTGATTCACCTCAGCTGGTTCTTCTTCTTGATCACGGCATTAATTATGGCAGCTGTTCTGGGACGCTTAATGACCCACCAACAACAAATGCAACAACGCCTGGAATCCGCTTATCAGAAAAGTCACCAGACTCTTTCTGCAATAATTGACAGAATATTGGAAACCAATAAGATTGTTTTAGGGGATGCAGACCGTAACCGCTTCGACAACCTTATCAAAGCCGTGTGTGACCAAGACTATAATCCTGAAGACTGCGCAAGGCTTGGCCATACGATTTCTCAAACATTACAGAAGCGTCAACACGCGTTAAGCCTTTTGACGGAGCGCGAGCGAGAAATATTGACCTTCATGGCGCAGAATCTGTCGTACCGCGCTATGGCTCACAAGCTTCAGGTTAGTGACGGCACTATTCGCGCTCATGCCAGCAATATCATGCAAAAAGCCCAGGTGCACAATCGCCAAGACGCCGTGACTTGGGCACAATTCCGGTATATATTGCCCCAGAATGGAACTGTCCTCGGCGAGGTTTCTCCGGATCATTACGAGAATGGGTAAGTCTGTGTCAGACATTTTCCTCCAGTTGCAATTCAAGTTTCCCGTAAAATTTTCGCTGAATCAGACTTAGCCAAAATTTTAGAATTTATTCCAGCTGCAGCCTATTGCGACTAAAAAGTGGAGTTAATGAGTGATACCGAATACCTGGCTCTTTCTCCGGAAGTTGCCGAGTCTCTTCCAATCTCGATTCTCTGTTGTATGGGGCACCGAGATTAGTTCGGCCTTTTTCCGCTTACTTCGTAGCCTAGAGAGCCTAATCCGCTCGGCAAACCGATACGCAGGCATACTTTCTGCGGCTAATAGTTTCAGTCCATGGGGTGGATTTTCTCGTCAAGGGTATGCCGGCGCAGGATTCTTGGCTACCGCGACGGTAGGAGCCGCAACTTTCGGGGCGATCAATGTTGCAGTGTCTGTCATCGGTGCCGAAACAAATGTTCTCATAGCAGCAAGGCTGCTTATTTCTGGCGTCGATGTGGTCGTCACAGGAGGTCTTATTACTGGGAGCGGCTCTTGCGCTGCAGACTCACTGGGGTCAAGGTATGATGCAGGATATGACTCAAACTCTTCAACAAACCTACCGCCAAATCGGGCACAGGATATCCCGGGGCTTCCAGAGTGCGGAACGATCCGTTTCTCATATGGGCAAGACGTTTGAGTCCGTTGGCGTTACAATCGATCATTGGGCTATATTCGGTATTTTAGACCTATCGATTTCCAGGGACAAGAGGTTAGGACATGGCAACCTTTCGCAAAAACACGTCTCCTTGGAATCCGCGTGTATTAAATTTGCTTGTACCGCTTGTTCTTATACCCTGAATTCCTGCGGCTACCATGCCCGATTGGCCGGAAACCAGGGCACTGGTTGCAGCGTCGCTTGTGGTGGCGGTCGCGGCAAGCTTTCGTAGGATCACTGACGAAAATTGGGGCCAAAAGGGCAACCGCCTTTTGGATTGTTTATCTGAGTATGGATGGGTTTGGATTTTTGGCAGAAATTCCTTTGTCGCGCACCATGGGATAGACTTGGTGGCAACCCCTCGCTCTCACGATCTTGCTTGTCCTCACGATTCGATTCCGTCAGTCCGTTTATCGGTATTTTGATCGGTTGCGAGCAAGAATGGCTACGCCGTCACGTGTGTCGGGCCGGAACGTTGTAATAGGATTATTTTTGGCGGGAGTATATTTCGCCGATAAATTTGGCTTCGGCACTGAGATAATGTGCGGTTTCATCATATTTCTCACGGTAGGACAACTTTATGTTGCGGTGAGCACGCATCTGTGGGGGGCATCAAACGTTCTTTATGAGCGGCGGAATCAGTTGGGTGATGGGGAGAGTCTAGCTGCTAGGTCAACGTGTTCCGTCCATCTTAAGGTGGTTTATACTGGCCTTTCCTTATTTCTCGACAGGGATTCGGCGCTATTCTATATTATATGCAAACATTTTTGGGGGTGTCCCTATGGCGCAGATTCACGGCTTACCTATAGATCTGCTCC
>JAKAAS010000244.1 GCA_021802225.1 Bacillota bacterium | reverse complement strand
GCGGCACCACGCTGTGCCGCGACCCTGCGACCACCATCAGGTTTTGCGACGGGAACATGGGCAGCAGCACTTCGCGGAGCCAGGGTTCGATCCCGTAGGCATCATCAAAGTTGTCCACGGCAAGCAGCGCGTGCTGGCGCTCGAGGCGCTGGGCAAACTCCGGCCCGTGAAACGGTGCGGGCAGCGCGGCCAAGAAGGCCTGCGGAGTCGGCTCCAGCGCCCGCGCATCGAGCCAGGCTGTCAACGCGCCGGATTCTTGCGCCATCTGCAGGAACTTCAGGAGCAAGGTCGATTTGCCAATGCCGGCAATTCCGCTCACCCCGGCAATCAAGGTCGGGGCTGGGTCGGTATTGAGCCAGAGCTGAACGGTGTCACACTCTTTTTGGCGTCCGATGAAGAGACGGTCTTTTTGCCACAGCACGGCTTGGTGCACAGGATTCACGGCTTTCGTCCTTTCCCAAGGATTTCCGCCATCTGATGTCCTAATTCCCGAGGAATCTGCGCGTGGGGGCATCCTTGTTGCTGGTCATGAGGAAGACTTCGATCCTTTTTGGCTTGACTAGAATAACCATGCCACCGGAAATAAATCGTTTTTAGTATAGCATTGATTGCCAACCAGAAATGGATACTGGATGCGGATGTCTTCGCCATCGTCTGCGGGACAGGACCTCACTGCTGGTTAAAAGGGGGACGCATAGGGGGAGACAGCATTTTGTGACAACAGGCCGGTAACCTCCGCCTGACCTTAGGCGTTGTCATTGCCGAGACAAGATCCATGGGGGCAATGCGGTGAACAATGGAGGGGAACGGCGATTGCGGACGCTGGGACTGATGTTTATCACGGCGGCGGGACTGGCGACTCTTGCGGGATGCGGCGCGCCAGCCCGTCATCCACAGTCCGCCCCTCCTCTGCCCGCGGCGCGTATTCGGGATATGCATATGATTTCTACAACGGCAGGGTGGGCCGCTACGGCGCACAGGGTTTTGCGGACCATCGATGGCGGGCGGACTTGGCTGAATGTCACGCCGGTTGCGTCTTTTCATCACAAATATCCCCGCCTGTGGCCCGTGTGGGTTAACCGGAGCACCGCATTTGTGGTCGTAGATCGGCCCCATTTGGCAGCGTTGATGCGCACGACGAATGGCGGCAAGAGTTGGCACATGACGGGCTCATTTCCTGTGCGTCTGACCCAGTCCTTGTATGGGCTGCCTGAATTCCTCTCCGCCCAGGTGGGATGGTTTGTCCCCAAGAGCATAGGGGCGGCGGGAACGACTCTCATTCAACTTGACCGCACGACCGACGGTGGCGGGCATTGGTCTCCGGTTTTTTCCGACATCACTCAAAATCTTGGAGGCGGTGCCGGGGATGTCAGTGCTATTACGTTTGTCAGTCCCGAGCACGGATGGATGACGGGATCGGCGTCTGCAACCGGGCAGGTTTATTTCGAGGAGACGGAGAATGGCGGCGGGAGCTGGTTGCATCAGGCACTGCCTGTGCCAGCCTCTCTTTCCCAAACGCAGTGGAATCAGAACTTAATTCTCACCGGAGCCCCGCAATTCTTCGGCAGCAGCCACGAGGATGGAGTTCTGCCGGTGGATATCGGGGATCTTTTGTGGATTTATCACACCACAGACGGTGGGACACGGTGGAGGCCTGTGCCATTCTCCGCGCACCCTCCTCCCGGCACGGCCCAGTCGGCCATAGACTTCATCACTCCTGGCATGGGGTGGGTCTGGACCTCGCAATACTCGGCAGCCGGAATGCGCCAGTGGCTTTGGCAAACAAGAAACGGCGGCCAGACATGGCGGATATTGAATACAGGAACGGGGTCAGGAACCATGGAAGAAATGGACTTTGTATCCCGGAACACTGGGTGGGCGCTAATGCAAAAGCCTCATGTCCACGGAGCTCGGTGGAGTCTGTGGAAGACGGTAGACGGCGGACAGCGCTGGTCGCAGGAGGTTCCCCAACTCGAGAGATCCGCCGTAATTTCCCGGTGAAGGTCTTCGTAAAGACCGGTGGCCCGTGTGCGCCCCCGTCCCGGGTGACGGCAAATTTCTGGGAAAGTTGCGCAAAGGGTGGGGAGCGGACGGCGATTTTCTTTGATAAGGTGTATTGATTTAATGTGGCCATGGCGCTGGCCCATTTACAGCAGGCGGTGATGTTTACAAGACGGGTGGCCAACGATCCCACAGGGCAGTTAGCCATCGATGTTTTGCGCGGGGCAGGCGTTGATATCTCCAGGATAGCAGTGGATCCTCCAGCGCAAACGGGGTGGTCCATCAAAGAATTTTACGGGCTGTCGGATGAACCGCGCGTTTACTACTATCGCCGACACAGTGCAGCCCGGGATTGGATGCCGCCGGATCTGGACGGGTTGCCGGCCGGGAAGGCGGTGGGGCGGGCGCATACGGGCGGCATTACGTTGATGTTGGATGCGGCGTTGAGTCAGCCTGTCCAAGAGTTTGTCATGCAATGGGCGCCGTGACATTCCCGTATCCTTGCACATCAGTTACCGCCATGCGTTAGGCCGGCCCGACGAATGGCGGCAGGCCATCCGGGCGACTGGGAAGGCTATCCCTGTTATGATGAACTGCAAGCGGTGTTGCACAACCAGTGCCGAGACCGGTAGCGAATCAACCGAGGCGTCCATACCGCCAACCTGCGGATGTCGTCCGGGAAAGTTTCTTGCTTGCAAGTCGGAAGCCTGTCGGTGGCATGGCTGGTCGCCACCGGCATCACGGTAGCATTTGATCTGGGGTGTGAACGGCTAGTTGCCCCACAAAAAGTGTTGCGGTTGCCCCAGACGGTGCCGTAGACATTCTGCGACTTCAGTGCATGCGGCCTCTTCGCGTCGGCCTTGAGCACAATCAGAAAATCCCACCACTGTCCGCAAGAATCGGAATAAAGGCCCATTGGGGTAGAGTCCATCGGCCACGATGGCGAGTTTCAGGCGGCGCGCCCATGGGAAAACCCGACGTACGCAATTTTAGAGAGTTTCTTCCTAACCTGACATCATTGGCAAATGCCAGTCGCCCCGTAAAGAAGTTTCAAATCCAGAGCGGCAGAGCCAGATTATAAAGGTTCTGCCGCTCTCGGTGTCTAAACTTCAAGACGGCGCATGCTGCTGGCGCAGCCGGTACTTTAAAACTTTGCCGGACGCATTGCGCGGGATCGGCCCAATCACCAACTTGCGAGGAATTTTGTAATCGGCGATCAGAGGACGGCAATACTCCCGCAACGTCTCAAGCGTGAGGACGGCGTCTGGGCGCAATGCCACCATGGCGACCACCGTCTCGCCGTAATCCGGATGCGGCACGCCAATGACGGCACAATCCAACACCGCAGGGTGCGTTATCAGGACATTTTCCACTTCCACCGAGTAGACGTTCATGCCGCCGGTAATAATCATATCTTTTTTGCGATCCACTAAAGTAATAAGGCCCTGGGCATCCACAGTGGCTAGGTCTCCGGTCATGAGCCAACCGTCATGCATGGTCTGCTGGGTCTCCTCCGGCTTGTTCCAATATCCTTTCATCAATGTCTCGCCGCGAAGCCACAATTCCCCTACGACTCCCGGTGCCACATCCTGGTAGTGGCCGTCAACCACGCGGGCCTCGGTATTGATAATGGGACGGCCGGCCGCACCAGGGTTCTGGCGGAGTTCTTCTCCCCCCAAAAAGACGCCGCCTGGGCCCATTTCCGTAAGACCTGCCAAGTTGTACAGCACCAACTGTGGCAGCCGCGTTGCCAGTTGGGTTACCACGGATGGGGCCATCGGGGCAGCGCCGAACATTCCAATTTTCCATGCTGATAGGTCCAGTTGGTCCAGGCTGGGGTCGCGCAGCATGAATTGGTACATGGTGGGCACACCAAAGAACGCCGTGATGTGTTCGTCCGCCAGCGTCTTTAGGACGGTGGCAGGATGAAATTCGCGCAGCACTACATGTGTGGCGGATAGATAGGTGCCTCCCATCAAGAATAAGTCCAACTCGGCTGAATGATAAAGCGGCGCCACGTGCAACAATCGTTCGCCCTCTCGAAGCCCTACGCCGGATACGACGTTCAAACCGGTCCAAATAACGCGGTGATGATCCATCAGCACGCCCTTGGGCTGGCCTGTAGTGCCCGAGGTGTAAAGAATCTGCGCGTCATCATTCTCTTGGACGACGATTGGGAGAGGGTCTTCGCTTTCTTTTTGGGAGAGCGTCTCCACGTCAGCCCATGGTTCGCAAGCGGCTAGAGCCATACCTTCGATGGGGTGGGATTTTAACGACGCGCCCACCACTGGAGCCAATTCAGGGTCAAACAAAATCACACGAGCGCCGCTGTCTTCCAGTTGATAGGATAATTCGGGCGGGGCAAGCCGTATATTAATGGGTACGACGACCGCGCCGAGTTTCAAGATGGCGTAATAGGCTATCACAAAAGCAGCGCTATTGGGTGACATCAGCGCCACTCGGTCGCCATGCGACACTCCCCGGGCGGCTAAGACTCGAGCGGTTTGGTTGACCTTTTTATCCAATTGGCTATAAGTATATCGGCTCGTTTGATAGATCAGAGCTTCT
>JAKAAS010000243.1 GCA_021802225.1 Bacillota bacterium | reverse complement strand
ACGGCTAGGTAGAAGCCCAGTTGAAGATGGGACGCGTCCGCAAAAGACCGACTGCTCTTTACTTCGCTCACGAGATGGTGCTCGAAATCGACGGCATCCGGGCGGATGCCCATGCCCCACATCCGGTCCAATTGCCCGCGGTAGGCTGTTTGATGGACCACCATCCCGTGCTGCATGTACCGGTTCAAGTGGGCACAGTCCACACGCTGGAAATGAAGCCATGTACGGGTCGGGCATAAATCGATGTGCTGGTAGAGCAGCCCATGATAGCCTTGCGCGCCCGCGAACGCCACCGCCTCGACTAAACCGGCTGTCACCATGTGGATAAGATGGCTTGTGCCTGTACCCATGGCACCGGATGCGACGGCCGGATGGTATCCAGAATCCGGTAAGCCTCCGGCAGAGGAATTCCAATCAAGGCCGCCGTAGCCGCATTGAGCACCACCTCTTCCATCGCCGGGGCCCGCTGGAGCTGGACCATTCCGGTCCGCCCCACACCCATGCGCACCACCAATCCCTCCGGCCCCGATTCAGTAAACGGATCCGGTCCATACAAGGCGCCAAAATAAACTGCGCCTGCCGCCACTTCATGGACATAGAAGGTTTTTTTAAAATTGCCCGAAGCCATGTTCCCCTGCATCGCTTCCGTATTGCCTCCCTCGCGGTCCGTATCGATAATGTGGCGCACGGGAGCCATGAGATGGGCATTGGTGGACAGAAACAGGGTCGCCCGCCAGGGAATCCGCCGCAGGTCCGTTTTGTAATCGGGAACGGCCCGCAGAAAGCGCGTGGGTGAGCACCCCAGGGCTGCCGCCAGGGCAAACACCATGGCGGTATCGGTCAGAACCTGCGGCTCCGTCGCACTGCCATCGGGCACATAGAGGCCGTGGTAGTACAGGGGGGTGAGAAGCGTGGCGCGCACTCCTAACCATGTCTTCATTCGGCTGGCTCCGCTGGGGCGGGCGCGCGGCGTTTTCGATCAGCCTTGCCGGTGCTGCCGGAAAACCAGGCATCAAAGAGCTGGGCCGCTTGTTCGGCCCCGTGCCCATATTGCCGGAGTAAGGCCGCATCCCCTTCCTCCAATCGATGCACGAGATCTGCCACATAATCCCCGGCCGCGCCGGGAGCAATCCCATGCGGATACTCCTTCCCGAAGAGGTCCGCCACCTGTGTTACGGTCTGCTCCGTAGTATTGTCAACATCCAAATGGGCCAAAATTTGTCCCGGGGCGTTGATTGGCCGCTCCAGGGCTCCCCAGTAAATTCCCGCCAAGGTGGTCTGCAGGTTGGTCCCTGTAATGGCTGTCGCCCCGCCATACGCGCCCGCCAAACCAATGGCCAAGAGCAAGTGATCCAGGGCTTCACGGGTCACGCGGTTGCCCGTCAGCACCAGCGTCTGCACGAAGCGGGTGCCCGCCTTGACGCTGTACGTGGTAAAGATATTACTGCTGGTCTTCTTGTTTTCCGCATCAAAAGTCCCGCCATCCTCGTAGACTCCGCCTTGTCGGAACACTGCATCAATCTGACGGGCAACCGGTTCGACCGAGATGGCGTCACTGTAAAGCACTGCCGCATGCACAGGATATATCGCTTTTTCTGTGCCTTTGGCGGAATCACCGAAGAGGACCGTATTGAGGTCAAACACAGTGCTCACGGGCTTATTTTTGGGCTTAAACGCCTTGTTGGCCGCGGCGAATCCTCCGATACCCAGCATGCGTAGAATCTGGGCTCCCCGCCGCCGCTCGACACCCTTGGTTTTGGAAGCAATCATGCGGATGCGGTTCATCCCCGCGACATACAGGTCCGTCGTTAATTCCGCATCGTTGTTCCGGATCAGTATCGGGGCAATGCTTGTCCGCACTAGGGGCAGTACAATGCACTGCGACTGCGGCAAGCGGGGAATGGTCACGACCTCTTTCAATTCGTATTCAGCAGACATCGTTGTGGGCAAGGTGGCCAGCAGATCGTTAAACGTTGACATAGTATTTCCTCCTTAGGGTATATTGGGATATGCTTAGCAGACTATTCGGCGGCTGCGTGGGTAGCCTGGTAGCTGGCAATCCGTTTCCGCACGGCCTCCCGGACAGTGATTTCAAACGCTGCGAGAAGGTATTTTGCCATTTTAGACGAAAGATGTTCATCCTGATCAGCCTGTTCCACAATGCTGAGGCAGACGTCAACCGTTGCCATCACGCGCTCATCGTCGACGCGGGTCTCGGAACGGCTAAGATCTTGATAAATGAGACCGGAAATGGCTGACAGCATGAATTCCCGATCGACCCCGTTTTCCCCATTCAGCGCCTGGTACTCGTCCAAGACCCGCCGGAACACCCGAGTAACCTGACTGCGTGTCGAATCATAGTTCAATCGCCGCTGAATGTCCGCCACACCCTGCGCAGCCTGATTCAGTAAATCACTGTAGTTTTCCATGGAATACCCCTCCTTCAATTGATGGAGAATCTGCTTGGAATTCGGCGTGCCATCCGCCTCTGCCCGCCCGATTAGCCAAGCCCCTACCCACCAGCCAAACTGCGGTAAATCCATCAGCGCTTCCCGGCTGCCGTTCATCTGGCTCAGTTGCCGCAGTATCCCGAGACGGGTAATCCACGCCGGCAAGTCTTGGCGGCTGACCCCCTCAGTGGCACCGGAGCGGTGGAGATCCCCCAACAGCCACGAGAGCCACGCGGGCAAGGGCTCATAATAGAACGCCGTCGGCAGGGGACGCTGGGCTGAGATAAACACGTGCACGGGCTCGCCACTCATCGCGGCGTAAAGCGATAAGCGCCAGACCTGGCTCAGCACATCATCGTTCCGCCCGCTGTCGGCAATATCCCGGTCCGGCTTCTCCTCAAATCCGAGAGGAAATGTCAGTCCCTGGTCGGCCTGCCATGGCAGGATTTTGGTCCAGCCATTCTCCTTAAAAGCCACCGCATCAAATGACCGCAACGCCTCGGGTACGGAGTCGGCCGGTGTGTGCCACACAGCCCGCACAGGTAAGGCGATGAGCAGAGGCGCTCTTTGTACGCGCACGTCCATGGCCTCGGCCATCCGTCCCAGCAACTCCTGGGCGTAGACGCATCCGGCACAGATATAGTTGTCTTCGCTCTGGGACCACAAACTCTTCTGGTGGCCGATCCGGTTGTTGAACGCCGACCGCTTGACCCCCACAAGTTCCATGGCGCTAGTTTTAATCGGGATGGCGGCGGGCTGGCCGCACAGCAAACACATCCCCGACTTCTCGCCAGACTCCTGGTAAGGTGTGGGAGAGGTCTCGCCAGCAGACGCCGCCAATCCGAGTTGGACCCGCAGGCGGTCAGCCACGGCATGGGCTCCTGCGCCATCCACCCTCAGTGCAGGAAACGGGCCGTACACCCATGCCAAAAATTGACTGAAGTCTTCATCCGAGACCATCAGGGCCGCTTGCATCGCCACCACGGTCCGCAAACTCAGACCGTCTAGCTGCTCTAGCCCCTTGACCATCGGAAGGAGAGTATCGCGGATGGTGGCGGTAAGACCGGGGCCCTGTTCATTCAACGCGCGGCGCAAACGAACGTCCCGGTCCCCCTCCCCCTCGTCCAGCTCCATGGCTAATTTCAGTGCCCGCCGGTAGGCTGGGGACATGTCTCCTGTGGGGTTGAACGGAGTCAGCAACTTGCGTGTCCCCGGATCCTGCCAGTGGGTCTCGTAGAGACCTTCGGAAGCCGTGGTCCAAAATGCCAAGTAAGCCGTCAAGTCGGGAATGGCCGTGGCCTTGACCGTCAGCACCTCTTGCACGGTAGCCGGATTGCGAGTGATCAGCGTATCCAGGTCGGCGGGACTCTCGCAGTCGGTCAGCGTTATCCGCCCATTGGTCCGGTTGCGGACCATACGGGGATTCTTGCCTGACTGGAAGGCATAGCGGTCAAGAAAGTCAAGAAATTGTTCCGGGGACAGATCTCCTGGCAGCGTCAGAGAGAGAGTATGCCCTTCGCGCAATACCACCAGAGGGTAAAACCACTCAGCCGCGCGGACCACCTCGAGAATATGCTGCAGCACGGCAGGTTCGTCCCGGAACCGGATCAGGGACAGCGGAATCTCTGGAACCCCATAGAGCGCGTGCCAATCGGGCAACTTGTCATTGTAGGCAGTGACCCAGGCGTCCATCACGGCGTCCGAATTGGGCACCGCCGTCTTGCTCATGAAATTATCCGCCTGACCCACCATGTGGGCGAGCCGCTGAATCATCAGTGGCAATGGGGGAGCGAGCAGGGCCTGCGACTGCCCGCGATTTTCCACAAGACTGACGGCGGCGTGCAATGTCTCGGGAGAAAAATCTGGCCACACCGCTGGTGAAATCCAATCTATCTCGCCGAGATCATCCCAAACGCGCTGAACCTGCGCGGCATTGGGACTGACAGACCGTCCCTTCCCTTCATATTTATCTGCGTCGTGAAATAGAGCCATCACTAACAGCACTGCCACGTAGGGTGTCACGTCCGTGCCGGCGGCAAGCGGGAGCAATCCAGACTGCCACGCCCAGTAGAAAAGATACGAGGCGAGAAAACCCACATCTGAAACATGCCGCGCAGGTTCA
>JAKAAS010000242.1 GCA_021802225.1 Bacillota bacterium | reverse complement strand
CAGGATCATCCACTCGCCACCAGATTTGATCAGATCCTTCGTCCGGTCCACCAAACGAATGAACCCCTCAGCATCAATGGTCGCCACGTCTCCTGTATGCAGCCACCCGTCCTTAAAGGCGTCGGAGCTGCGGTCATCGCGGTAGTAGCTGTCAGCAACCCACGGGCCGCGCAGGAGCAGTTCTCCCATATGCTGGCCATCTCGGGGCACATCGCCTTGGTCATCGACCAGACGCACCTCAATCCCCGGCACAGCGTAGCCCTGGCTGGCTTGTATACGGTAGCGCTCCTCCGCCGGAAGAGACTGCTGTGAACGCTTGAGGCGGGAAAACACGACCAAAGGAGAGGTTTCGGTCATGCCGTAAGCATGGGCAAAAGGAATGCCGAAGCGCTCTTCGTAGGTGCGAATCAGCGACAGGGGCGCCGCGGACCCGCCGCACAGGATCATTCGCAAATCGGTGGGCCGGGGCTGCGCCACCAGCTCTTTCAGCACGCCCATCCAAATGGTCGGCACACCGGCCGCCAACGTCACTCGCTCCGCTGTGATAAGTTCCACCAAGTCGGCAGGGCTGGGGGAAGGCCCCGGGAGGACAATATTGGCCCCAAACCAGACCGCTGCAAAGGGCAGTCCCCAGGCGTTGGCATGAAACATCGGCACAATAGGCATGGCTGTGTCGTTTTCTGATAAGCCGAGGGTGTTGGCGAGTCCCATGGCCATGCTGTGCAGATAGATGCCGCGGTGGGAATAGACCACTCCTTTAGGATTCCCAGTGGTGGCGGATGTGTAGCACAGACCCATGGCTTGATTCTCATTCAGGTCCGGCAATGCAAGCAGCGCCCCGCTGGCCTCTTTCAGCAACTCTTCATAGTCATAGGCTGGCGCCAAATGCCCGGCGGAAGCCTGCCGGGATTCGTCATCCAAGATCACGTAGGCCTTGACACTCGGCAGACGCTCCCGAAGTGACTCAATGACCGGCACCAGCGTCGAGTCGACCAGCAGCACTTTGTCCTCAGCATGGTTGATGATGTACGCGATATGCTCTGCTGACAACCTGATATTGACCGTGTGCAGCACGGCACCCACCATCGGCACAGCAAAATACGCCTCCAAATGCCGGTAGTCATTCCAGGCAAATGTGCCGACCCGGTCGCCCGGCTTAACCCCGAGGGACAGAAGAACGTCCGCCAGTTGGCGGGTTCGCTGACCGAATTCAGCATAATGGTATCTGAATACGCCGTGAGACCTGCGGGACACAATATCCTTGTTCGGAAACAGTCCTTGCGAATACTCAAACATCGCACGCAACGTTAAAGCCCCGTTCATCATGAGTCATTCCTCCCCATACATTGTCTTTAGGCACGTCCCACCAAACCGCTTGAAATGGCTGTGGCCACTCTTATCATAGTGATTTATAATCACCATAGACAGTATAGTTCGCCAGTTGCGGAAAAATCGACGGTTCTGGCCTCGTGAGAAGGTGAAATGCACCGTGTTGCTAGAAGGCATTCGCATTATTGACTTTACCCGGTTGTTGCCCGGGCCATATGCTACCCTCCGGCTCGCCGACATGGGGGCCTCCATCATCAAAATCGAAGACCCGCCTCACGGCGACCCCGCGCGCTATATGGGACTCCAGATTGGAGGGACGGGCGCGGTATTCTTGGCCAATAACCGCAACAAGACAAGTATCGTCTTGGACTTAAAGGATGCGCAAGATCTTGAACGAGCCTGGGCGCTGATTCAAGCCGCCGATGTCGTTATCGAGGGATTCCGTCCCGGGGTGGCGGACAGACTGGGCATCGGCTATGCCAAGGCCTCCGTGCTGAATCCGGAGGTTATCTATTGCTCGTTGGAAGGCTATGACCGTCAGGACCCTATGAGTGCGATGGGCGGGCACGACCTGAATTTTATGGCCCTCAGCGGAGTGCTGTCGCTTATGCCAGATGCCCAGGGCCATCCCGCCATGCCCCACATTCAGTGGGCGGACCTGCTGGGAGGGATAGCCGCCTGCGAGGCCATCTTGGCCGCCCTCGTGGCCCGCGGCCAGACGGGCCGGGGACAGCATGTCGAGGTGGCCATGGCCGACGTGCTGTCGGGGCTGCTCACCACCCACGTGCTGGTGGAACAGGCCACCCATTCAGATCAAGGCCTCGAGGAACTGAACGGGAGCCGGGTCTGCTATCATCTCTACACTACAAAAGATGGCCGTGATGTCGCCTTAGCGGCCTTAGAGCGGAAATTCTGGGCCAATTTCTGCACAGCCGTTGACCGCCCGCAGTGGCTGGCCGGGCAATTTGCGCCGGCAGTGGCCAAAAATCCCGTCTACGAGGCCATGGTCAGCTTATTCGCGAGCCGGAGTTGGAGTGCTTGGAGGGACTTCTCCCAGACCGTGGACTGTTGCCTGACACCGGTTATGACAGTGGGGGAGGCTTCCACCCGCTTTCAGCAAAATGCTCACAGCGGCGTATGGGACATGGACTCGCCTGAGGCAGGGACAGTGCGCCAGGCTTGGACTTTTGCCGGGGGTGCCAAACCGGATGCGGGACGCATTCACACAGCCCCACCTCCACTCAGGCCCAAAACGGAGTGACGGCAACGGCCAGAAACGAAAAAATCTAAAGACAGCAGGTGGACGAATGTATTATGAAGAATTTGAAATTGGACAGCAGTTTGTGTTAGAGCCGCGCACCATGCCCGCCGAGGAAATTGAACAGTTTGCGCGGCGCTACGATCCCCAGTGGCTGCACATCGATCCAGACAGCGCCGAGCAAGGGCCTTTCCGTGGCATCATTGCTTCCGGGTTTCATACTGTGAGTGCGGTCTGGGGCCAGTGGATCGAGAGCGGGCACCTCGGGCGGCAGTCTGTGGGCGGCACCGGTCTGTCCTCTCTGCGCTGGCTGTATCCGGTCAGAGCAGGGGACGTACTGCGCACGACCGCCGAGGTGGTCAGTAAAGTGCCTTCTGCGAGAGGATCTCGCGGAGCCGTCACCATCCGCTTCGAAACGGTCAATCAAGACGGTAAATTGGTCATGACCTGTGAAGGCACGGGACTCATCCAGGCCAGGAACCCGGTGGCGCCGGGCGCCGGGAACGCCTGACGGCGGCTGTCATCTTAGTAGGCGGACGATTTTTCATCGCGGCTGGCCCGTGCGCCGCGGCGTTCCTCCAAATCCTAACCAGAATTCGCGTTTTCACCCACGGACCAGGAGGTGCTTTGTGTCCTATGTGCTCTTAATACTTTCGAGTCTTTTTTGGGGCGGAAATTATGTGCTGGGAAAATATCTTGTGGTTTCCGCCCCAAGCCTGACTTTGACATCATTGCGCTGGCTCGTCGCCGTCGTTCTGCTGATCCCCATTGTCTGGATACGCGAGCGGCAGTTGTGGCCGCCCAGACAGGCCTGGCCCTCTCTCATCATCATGGGTTTGACGGGAGCGCTGCTATTCAATATCTTCATGTTTATGGCCGTCCGCCGGACCTCGAGCGATGATGCCGGACTCATCTCCACATTGAATCCCGTCGCCATAGCCATGGTCGCGTATCTCGTCCTGAAAACGCGGATAAATTGGAAGCAGGTGCTGGCGATGGCCGTCTCCTTCGCTGGCGTCCTTGTCGTGGTCTCCGGTGGACAGTGGCAGGTGCTGGAACGCATGCATTTTAATCCTGGCGACTGGTACATGCTGCTGTCCGTTGCCGCGTGGGGCATTTATTCTGTGGCGGGCCGGGTCGCCATGCGTTCGGTCAGCCCCCTGTTGGCCACATTGTGGATGGGAATCATCAGCCTGGCGGTGACCCTCCCGGCAAACATCGCTACAGGACTGCAGCTGCACGGCCTGCACACCGATTTCTGGTGGTCTGTTCTCTATGTCGGCGTAGTGGCCACAGTGCTGGCGATGGCCTTTTGGAACATGGGTGTCAAGCAGGTTGGGGCTACGCTGTCTGGAATCTTTCTGAACTTTACGGCGGTTTTCACCGCGATCTTAGCTTACTTGTTCTTTCATGAATCGCTGAGTCTGGCCCAGTCTTTAGGCATGGTGCTGGTAATCGGCGGGGTCACCATTTTCACGCTGGTTAGAAGTCCTGCCGCCGTCACCCGCCAAGCCGCCTGACCGCCTCAAAACCTCTCAGCCCTGCCCAGTCACTAAGAATCGGGCAGGGACGGGGCAGTTGGCCTCACCCTGCAGCGCCATAATCGCCAATTGGCGACAAATTGCATTCGCGGGACGAATGATGCCCCTTTTGCATCCGCACTCCATTCCCTCACTACATGAACACCCACTGCGCAGCGTCTTTACGCTAAAAAGTCGGGTACTCATGGCTGGTCGCCCGATGCCCCGCACAAGGTGACAAAAACCGTCGGCCTTTGACAGCCAAGCTTCGGCACCAGTATGCTGTAAGGGAGCATAGTCTAGAGAATTACAGGGAGGGAATATTTTACGTCGAAACTGCTAATAGTGATTGGAAGTACACGTCCTGGCCGGGTGGGACTGCCGGTGGCCCAGTGGATTTACGAGCGCGCCACAGCTTACGGCTCTTGGGACGTAGAAATTGCAGACCTTGCGGAAATCAATCTGCCGACTGAGCTGCTG
>JAKAAS010000241.1 GCA_021802225.1 Bacillota bacterium | reverse complement strand
CCATCTGGCATGATTGCCTCCCCACAAAGCCGCCAGCGACTGGCTGAGATTTGATACCCCCTCGATAACCCCCAAAGCAATCACGGGAGCGCCAATGGTCAGCAAAAAGGCCGGAAGGACCGCTGTGACCAGCTCATGACCCATGTCCGAAAACAGTGAAGCCAGAGAAAATCCCCAGACGTTGCGGGTACGCCAGCCTTCTTTCGATGAATCCTGGCTTTGCGGTGTCAATTCTGTTCCTCCTCGGTTGATAGGCCTTGTCCGGGACAGTCCCACTCTCATCACGGGTCCCTGCCGCGGCTGCGGTGGACTCTGAGCCTCCCACCGGCGCAAGAGAAAAAAACAAACAAAAACACCCCCAGTATTCCGGTAGGTGTCATCAGCTTGCCTTGCAAGCGATTGAATGCCTAAATGGAGCCAACACCATGGCTCTGCATGTGCTTTCACACCATCATGCCATGGGTATGCGCATGCTGGCAAGAGGCGTGGCGCCCTTTCCGAGCTGACCCACAGCACGGGCTAATGGAGCAGCGCAACTGGATCGCGGCACGGCCCGGATCTGCTCACCTCTTTGACCGAACGGCAATCTCAGTGAAGATGGCTCTTCCCCAGGCCACTGGGGCCGCGCACTCTGAAAAGCTTGCGGGCCGCGGCCATGTGTCGGGAATTCATATTAATAATCGATGATTCGCTCAATTTTGTGGATCAGATCCTTGAGCTCGCATATACTAAAAACAAAGGCAATGGAGAACTGCCAGCAGGCGAAGTCCGAACATCGCTTTGCCGCAAACCGCCATAGAGGCTGATGACTCCTACCCGTCATGTTTTTCCCGTATTCCGTGCGGGACGGACAACGTACCATGAGAGGTAGGCAGGACAAAACCTATGCCGCTGAATGCAATCAGTGACCGTTGGACTCTTTCTTCACTGCACCTTGCGAGCACGGCCGGATGCGCTGGAACCGCCTTTTCCCGATTGACAGTGCACGGAAATATCGCGCCGGCTGCGGATGCGGCCCCATGGCAGGCGAGCCCATGAAGAGGCGGGCAGTCGATTTCGCGAAAGACCGGATCCTATGGATTATGCTGGCTCTTCCCCTGGGAGCCAATCTAACGATGGGGATACTGATTTCCCGGCACCTCCAGTCCCACCGCCCCGGTCATGATCTGCTGTGGCTGGCAGCGTTTCTCTTCTTTGGGATCGGCCCCCTGTTGGCCATTTTCTTCCGCAAAAAGCGCGAGCCGGAAGGACACGCCTTGCGGATCATCCGCCCCGATGGGTCCTCCAGACCTTGGCACCGCTCCCGTTGAAGACAAGACGCCGCAGCGCGGTCCACCCCTATGCGGCACTTGTGCCGCGCCCTTTACACCAGATGTCCTACGCACTCCTCCTGGCACGATGCCCAGCCCTGAGGCTGGGCCATTTGCCGTCACTGACCCGACATGCTATGGTAAAAATAGAGAACATATCGGAAATCTTTGCTGGACGACCGACAGCTGGAATTTCAAAATGTGCGCGCCGCCAGTGAACTTCCCGGGGAACTTCTTGGGTTCACACCCGTGACGGCCCCGCCCGCCACATGAAATACCCGATGTGGTACCATGACTCCCAGCGCCGGAAACCTAGAATGTGGGACTCAGCGGGCAAACGGCAAGATGCCGCGTGCTGGCTGGGTATTAACCGGTGATTGTTTATTGAAGGAGGATTTCGCCTGACTGCCAAGAATTGGCTGCAGCCCGTATGGCTCGCCCTTATTGCCCTGTACATCATCAGCGCGCCCTTTGAAGGCTACATTGTCGTGCCCGGGTTCGCGGGACACTCTGTGGTGTCCCTCTTGCAGCGCATTCTGGTTGTGCCTTTGCCGCTTTATACAGCCTACCGGATTTTTAAAGGGGATGGACTCAATACCAGGTGGCTCTTGGCCGTCCTCACCGGGTGGCTGACCTGGGCCCTGGCGACATTCGCCGCCTTCAGTCCCCACACGTATTATTATCTCTATTACACATGGGAACAAATCGCGGGATTTCTTTTAGTCCTGGGGCTGTGGTCCCTGGCGAGCCGGCCGCGCTGGGCGAAGTGGACAGCGCTCTCAACCCTCATGCTCTATTATCTGGCCACTTTAGCCGTGAGCGAGTGGGAAATCCGCACAGCGCACCACCTCGGCCATTCCAGCGAGGGCGGTGCCCATCCCCAGCGCATTCCCACCGCGTTCTTCTACGGGCCCAACCATCTAGGCACTGCCATGGCGCTGCTGCTGCCGTTTATTTTTCTCATGGCTTACCTCGCCCGCTCCCGCGTAGCCTTTCTTGCCACTGGCCTGCTAACCCTCGCAGGAATTTATATTCTGTACAAGACCGGCAGCCGCGGAGGCGAGCTGGCATTGTTTCTGGAAGCGGCCGCCCTGCCCTTGGTGCTGCCTCGGCCCTACAAGCGCTATGCCTTGATTGCCATTGGTCTGGCTGCGGCACTCTTTCTAGGACTGCTTTTCTATGTGCAGAACCTGCCCCAAACGGCAGCCCTGCCTTTCGCCCTGACCAAGCTCAGGCACATTGCCGACTTATTTCAATACCGGCCGCACAAGGTGACCCCGACGCACGGACCCGGTTCCCTCACTATCAGGCTCGCTCTTTTGCAGAGCGGAATCCACGCGCTGCTCCAGCATCCGTGGGGACTGGGACCGCGGGGCGCGGAGCGCTATTACCTGTATTACGTGCACCACAAAACTCCTTATAACACTTACGGCGTCATCGACGCCCACAATATGTGGCTTGAGATTGCCATCGACTTCGGCTGGCTCGGAATCGGTCTCTTTGTGCTCTTTTATGCCGGGCTGCTCACCGGCCTCTACCGCTTGCGGGCGGCGGCAGACCCTTTCCAACGCTACCTGGCCTGGAGCGGATTTTCCGCCTTGACTGGCTTCATCATCGGCTCTGTGTCCCCGTCCAGCGTCATGATTGGATTCAATGTCATGTGGATCGTTTATGGCTTGGCGGTGATGGCGATGGCGTGGGCCCCACAGACTGCACGCGGGCATCTGCTGAGGTAGGCTCGACTGCACGGAACTCCGACTGAGAGGGACGAGCTTGGAACGCGTAGGGCGACAGAGAAGCTGTCCAAAACCGTCTTTCCGGGTTCTAGACTGCTGCCCTGTCGCAGTGCATGCCGCGGTACCCCGCCCCCGATTCCCTGTGAGGTGGCGCAGAGCACCTCAGCCACGCCGGAGGCATCTATACCGCCGAAGGCCACCGCAAGATCGTCTGATACCAAAGTTCGGAAGTCTACACCAATCACGAAGTCTTTTCCAGCCCCGGCATTTACCAAGTTGCCACCGCGCCTTGGCATTACCGACCGTTGTCGCCGAACAAGCACGTCGGTTTAGTTGATGATCGTCGTCTCCCAGTAATTAAAGAACATGCATCCCAGATAACTCAGGTGGGAACTCCGACGTGGAGGACATCTGATTTATCCCAAGACGCATACTACGCGATGTGATCGCGCTCCCTCCGCTTAGCGGGCTTTCAACGCTTCCACTTCCGCGTGAGTCAATCCCGTGATGGTCATGACCTTTTCCATACTGTCTCCATCTGCAAGCATGGCTGGTGCAATTTCTTTCGTGCGCTTTTCCATCCCAATCTGCTCGCCCTCTTCCCGGGCTCCCTCCATATCCGCGGTGTAGGTCATCAGGGTCTTTTGCCGTCCCTCACACAATGCCCGCGTGCGCTTATCCCGGCTCAAAAACTCCAAAGTCGTGAGTGCCTTGTGGAGCCCTGGGCTTTCTAGTCTAAACGGTTTGGGAGTCGACGCGGCTGGCGGAGATTGGGGCGGTTGAGGCCTTTTTGGACGATGCGATAAGAAGCACCTTGTGTATCGGATCGTCATGAGGTTCCGCCAAATTAGGAAGCGAATGGTCCCCATGCCAGCAGCAGACAGGGACCCCGGTTGCCCGGTTGCTCGACAGGTGGAATACGTAACCCAGCGAATGCCGGTGCCACAGCGTGATGGGGATCACCACTGTCGCGCCTTGGAGCAGGTTGAAGTCGTGCCGAAATCGCTGTCCGGTCGAGAAGAATGACGAACCACAGGGCATACCTCGGGACCTTGCCAAGCTGGATGCTTATCAATCCCAGGCCCAGACCGACAATGACCGCCGCGCCAGACCCGTGGTTATCGGTAACGACAGGGGGACTGGGTGCCCGCCTGTCGCGATTTTGCCTTATTTGGCCACCATGGTATCAAAAGGTTGTGGACTCCAGGGAGGAAAAAGAGCCTGAAGCCCACGGAGTTTGTCCGCACGGTAGACCATTTGAGGCGCGTGTGTCTTCCTTGTCCTTTGCTCCACACATTAGGCCAGCGCTCCTCAACAGCAGGTCGCAGTCTCTTAACGCTTAAATTTCAAATGTTCAAATCCGCTTCATGATTCGTCAAATGTGACCCGCGAAGAGTATAGAAGGGAGAGACGGAGGGCCAAGCGGAAGACTGGCGGGCATGACAGTGCGGCAGCGTGAGGGTTTCATGGACAGATCCGCAACCTTCGGTCTGGTGGGGATTCTCACGGGATTTGGCCGGACCTTTCGGGGCCAAACTCTCTGCCGGGATTG
>JAKAAS010000240.1 GCA_021802225.1 Bacillota bacterium | reverse complement strand
TGTTCTCTATGGAGCTCTTGGCTTCTACTTAACGTTTCATCTGCATTATTACGCAGGAGATGCCGCATCGCGCGTTGGCAATGCCTATTACGTGCTATTTAGTCGCAATCCCCACCTAGGGGCCATCGGCTTCATCTGGAACCCGTTGCCGAGTCTCCTTGAACTTCCCTTTGTAGCCTTATATCCCCTTATTCCGAGCATGGTAACCCACGTCTTGGCGGGAGTACTGGTCAGCGCCATTTTGGCAGCATGGGGTATAGCTAATTTTGGCCGGATCCTGGACAATTTTGGTGTGCCACGTCCATGGCAGACCATAATCGTGATCCTTTACGGACTAAACCCCCTTATCCTGCTATACAGCGCCAACGGCATGTCGGACATTATGCTGATTAGCTGTGTGCTCGGCGCTTATAGCGGCCTCTTCGATTACATCCAAACTCATTCTCTAGCACGCCTAGCCGCCGCCGGCTTTTGGATGGCGGCAGCCCTTGGCATGCGCTATGAGGCCGTGCCATTTGCGGCATTTGTCATTCTAGGATTTGCCGCAGGACAGTGGGGCAAAGTCAGCTCAGCGCAGTGGAAGGGAGGGGCTATTATTCTCGGCGCGCCAATCGTCGTCAGCGGCGGCCTGTGGTTATACTTCAACTGGCTCATTATGAAAAGCCCGCTTTATTTTCTTCTTTCCAATTACGGAAATGTCGCTCAGACAGCCACAGGAGCTTATTTCACGCACGCCACGACGATGGCAGAGCATAGCTTTGGCGGATCGATGGTCTATATTGGGCATTTTATGGCGTTTTTCTGGCCCATTGTTCCGGCGCTTCTTCTAACTGTTGGCTCGTCGTTTGGCAAGTACAGGGATTCCCGGGCGCCCATTCTTGTTGGTGGCACGCTAGGCCTTGTGTCAATGGAACTGGTTGGCGTTTACCTTGGGCACCTTGGTCAATGGGACCGCTACTTCATCAGCTATATTCCCAATGGTCTATTGATGCTGGCATTCATTGCCTCTAGGTTCTCGCAACGTATGACATCTTTCAAACCATACATCCTTTGGCCGCTTGCTTGCATTGTTACTCTCTCGGGCAATGTCGGTACAATCGCTGCTGTGCAAAGCCGCACGCTGGGACATTCTGACGGCAGCATTATCGATATGGCATGGCGAACACACTCATTGAAATACGTAAGCAACCCGTTCACAAAAGACCTACCTGTCATTCGCTACATTGACCAGCATCCTAGGATGCTCGTGGTGGCAGACAGCTTTGAAGACTGGCCCATCATAGTGAGAAGCCGCAATGCCCACCAATTCATCATCACTTCTGACTATGATTTCAATAGTGTTCTAAACAATCCCAGAGGGCAGGTGACCGACATGTTGGTACCGAAACCGCAAGGTGTCGCCAAACTCGATGCCATCAACGTCCAGTGGCCAACATTGTGGGCAGGCAAACTTCCATGGACTAAACTTGTCAAATCATTTCCAGGAGGGAATAATTACCGCCTTTATAAGGTGACATCGAGCGCCCCCTAAAAAGTTGGAAAAATCCTCCTTAAATTTATCACAACGGGTGGCCTGTTCCGTATAATTCAGTATAGGTTATTTGTTGCGCTCCGCTTAACTGCTGGAGCAAAAAAATTGAACGGCCGAGTATTTGTGAATCGAGAACGTCGATAAAGGCAAACCTACCGAAAGGTAGCGACGCAAAACTAGAGGGGCTTCCCGTCTTGTTGACGGTTGCCAGCCAGTTGCCGACATGAGAACTTCGCTGCAAGGGGCAGCCTCCTCATTCGGGGAAGCGGCTCCTTGCACTTTTCTCCGCCGATGGGGAGACGAAGTTCATGATACGCAAAGGATATCTACCCATTATGGCCGCATCGTCTGCCATTGTGCTCGCGGCCGCGTTCTCATTTTCATCCAAAGCGAGCATTCCTCGCAGATCGATAGTTAGCGCGGCACCGTTGGCCGCGTCTGCACAGGCGACCTCGGTCAGCCGCAGTGACTACGGCATTGATGTTTTTTCTTATGACAGCCAGCTCAATGTCCCTTCCACCGTTCCTGCCCTGAATGCTCTCGGCATGGGCATGCAACAGTTTCCTAATGCAAATGAGTGGAGCTGGACCACCAATTCCTTTCGCAGCGGAGGATCTGCGCCTGTTTCACTTAGTGACTGGGGCAACATCCTTCAAGGCACGCATAATCAGGGACTTTTCATTTTCGACTATGATGAAAATCCGACATTCACGGGGGGCGGCAGTCCTTCTGACGCGACGGCGTTGACAGAATATATAGTAGAAAATCACCTCCCAATCTCAGCTATCGTTATCGGAAGTGAAGAATACGGACCTTGGGACTACCCTGCCAACATGAATCCTTCCTATTCGGCTCAATATTATGCCCAACGTTCTGCCCTTATCGCCCAGGCCATTCACGCCGTGGATCCTTCTATGAAGGTCGGGGTGTCGTTCGCCCTAAGCGATGGCCCTCACAGCACCAACTGGGACCAGACGGTGCTCCGCGATGATGGGCCTTACATCAACTTTGTCAGTGTTCATGATTACCCTAACCCAGATCTGTTATCCAATGCTGGTTTGCTCTCGGCCCTTCCCGGAGAGATCCAAAGCGCCATGAACCTGATTCAGTCTGATATCACGGCCAACGTGGCTCCCCAATACGCTGGCAATATCCAGACATGGATCACCGAATACAATCCTTATGGCGAACCCGGTCCCCAATCCTTACAAAAGGTTTATGGCGCCGCCATGGTTGAGAGCGCCATGCTTTGGAAGGCCGACGGTGCCAATAAACTCTTTATCTGGAGTTACGACGGCGGGGCCCATGTGGCCAATACGGTGGCCAGCGCTACGTGGCCCGTAGCTACAAGTGCCTCGCAGCCTTTCGGACTCTTCGCGTTGGCGGGAGACGGCATGTCTCCAGAATTGCCCGTGAACCAGTTTTATCCCTCTGGAGTCGCTCTATCTCAATATATGCAGGCCATTGGCGGCGGAGCTACCCTCTCCACTTGGGTGGCACCGTCTGTGATGATTGGGCAGCTATCTCACGGCCAGAGAGCAGATTGGTTTCTCATTAATGAGGGCACGGCAGTCCAGACTATTACCATCAACAGCCAAAGTCTCACCTTGCCTGCCGCCAGCATGATGGAAGTACAAAATCAACTTCCTGTCTCTCAGACAGACATTGTGCCGGAGGCCACAGAAACAACTGACCCAGTGCAATATCAGCCGGGTGTTCCAGAATTTTTGTCTCCCTCCTCCTCCGTCTATGCAGGCGAGTCGGTCACCTTGATAGGATCATCGTTTGCGGCCCAAGGTCCTGACTCCCGTATTATTCTGATGCAAAACGGGGTCAATTACGGCGCTCCAGGAGACTCTTATACTGTGCAGATTAACAAGTGGACGCCAACTTCTGTCCAATTCACCATGCCCGACAATACAGGAGGACCACCATTGGCCACAGGCAGCGCGACCGTGCAAGTAGAAACCAACAACAACGTGATATCGACGAAAGAGCCCCTTACCGTTAGCAGTGTACCATTATTGCCTATCACGGAAATGTCTCCGAGTTCACCCGCTCCAGGTCAAAGAGTCACCTTGTCAGGGAACAATTTCGGAGTCCGCCAAGGAACAGGCTATGTTTTGATCAGCCAGGATGGCGTTAACTACGGAGGACCCGGCGATTCGTATAAGATTTCCATCGTCCAATGGTCAAACGACGCCGTTACCTTCATGATACCTTTCGGGAGTTCTGGGCCTGCCCTCACAGACGGAGAAGCTACACTGCAAATTTCCAATGCACAAGGGCTCAAATCCGCAGACATACAATTCTTGGTGTCCTCCGCATCGCCTGCTCCGGAGCCACCAACGGGCACCTTTTCTCCGGTTCTGACCTCCCCACCAACCCCGGCTTCATTATCTCCATTACCCAATTCCTTTGCGGTCAATGGACTTGAAAGAGACCGGTGATTCCACAAGCAGGTGTAAAAGCATTGTCAAGGCCGCAGCTAAAAAACGGCTCCGGCTCAGTCGCAAGTAAGTCGCTCAAAGGCCCACGCCCCTCACAAAGTCCGTGGGCCTTTTGTAGTATCGACTCAGCGCATTTTTTCGTCCCGAAACGTGCCGGGACTATTGCAGGAAGTAATGCAATTATAAGTCCATGAGAAAAATCTCCTACATCGGTTGGGAACAGTTTTCGGTTGCCCGAGGGGCCCGCTGAGTTGGGCATGCGGTTGGAGAAACTGCGGCTTTAGCACCGGGGATTAACGTTAGCATAATTCCAAACTCATCCTTAATGTATTCACTGCGTGCTAGTTTTAGTGGCTGCCAGATGCCAATAACGTCCACCCACAGGCTCTCCCTTGCCGTTCCACTGGCTGTGTCTAGACAGTTAACATCGGAAACACCTGACGCGGATCCAACGTGAGCACCTCTTAGTGGCAACCGAGTCTCCCATAGGAAGTATTGTTGCCACCAACTAATCGCTGTACAGAACAAGGCAGCACATTCTACAGGCCAGAGGACTCTGACCGAGCCTCGTGCAGGTTCCGGTCGGAAACAGGGCGGTGCCCATTTACCTTGTACCTGTGGGCT
>JAKAAS010000239.1 GCA_021802225.1 Bacillota bacterium | reverse complement strand
CACATTGAGGAGCCCAACCCGGGGCTTGGCGATGCCGTAAACCTCCTGGCAGTAATAAGCGCCCATCACGCCGTATTGCACCAGCTGGGAGGCCTTGGGGTCCAAATTGGCCCCGACATCCAGCAGGAGCACTCCCCAGCCCTTCATGACGGGCATCAAGGCGGAGAGCGCCGGCCGCTCAATTCCCGGCATCCTGCCGAGAATAAAGAGGCCCGCGGTCATCAGCGCGCCGGTGTTTCCAGCCGAGATCACCGCCATGGCATCCCCCGACTTCACCAGCTTGATGGCCTGCACCATGGAGGAATCCGGCTTGCGCCTCACCGCCTGCACGGGGGCTTCGCCCATGCCGATCACGTCCGGAGCGTGGTGAATGGTCAGGCGCGTCTGCCGCGGCTTGTCATGCAGCAGAGATTTAATCCGCTCGTGGTCGCCAACCAGGATAATCTCCAGGTCACTGATTTCCTCGAGGGCCCTGAGCGCGCCCTGCACAGGAGCCAAGGGCGCGTTGTCGCCGCCCATCGCGTCTACCGCGATTTTCACGAAAGAGCCCCCTCCTTGCGATCCATTGAGACATTGGCTTTTCCGTTGAAAGGATCCGTCAGCACCACAAATTTTCCGCGGAAGACCGTGTTCTCCCCCACCCGGCTGATGACCAGCACAACCCAGCGGTGCCCCTGCCGGCGAATCACTTCCGCGCCCGAGATAATCTGCTGCCCCGCCTGCACCATATGCTTGAATTTCGCGTTGGCCAGCCCTGTCACCGCCGTTTCGCCATCCACCACAGCCAGCGCCAGGGAATCAGCCTGGGCGAATATAAAATGGGACTGCACCACACCCGACAGCGCAAAGGCCATGGATTCATCCGTGCGCAGGAGCGAGCGCCCGCTCTGCCCGATCACCAGGTCAATCAGGTCACCCACCATGTCCTGCCGCTTGAGAGTCCGGGTGTGGACCACACTCAAGCGGGCCAGTCCTTCGGACCGCAGCCGCAGTTCGGGAATGCCCAGGTGAAGGCGGTCCAGACGCACCGTGGGCACGCTGACCCCGAAGCGCTGGGCCAAATCCTCATCCGTCTGCAAGGGATTGTCCCGAAGGGCTTCCGCCAGCTTCCGTTGCCGTTCCATGCGGTTTAGCCGAGCCATGCGCCACCCCCCTACTTGTGATCGAATAATATCACTAAGTCATAATTATGGCGATAAAAAGATTCCATGACCAAAAGCCATGGAATCCTGTCTTATGCGTCGTGTTGTACCACTATCCGCCCGTTATAAAAGCCGCAGTGCGGGCAGACGTGATGGGGAAGCCGGTCTTTGTGGCAACGCGGGCACTCTACCCACTGAGGAGCTGTAAGCTTCCATGCTGACCGCCGCCTGTGAGTGCGTGAGCGGGATAATTTCTTCTTCGGAACTGCCATCGAATTCTTCCTCCCATAATCAAGACCAGTTGGGTGTTGCTAGTGGTGCGATGAGGACGGGTCATCAGGAAACTTGAGCTGACCAAGAAGAGACCAGGGACTGTCGTGAGGCTCCTGGCAGTCGCAGGTTTCCCGATTGAGGTTTGTCCCGCACATAGGGCACAAACCCTTGCAGTCCGGCTGGCAATATGGGGCATATGGCACAGAAACGCCAAACGCATCCGCCACAATATCGTCCAGGACAATCTTATCACCTTGAAAGCGGTAATAGTCCTGATCCGGATCGCTCGGGCCCGGTTCCTCACGAAATTCCTCGACCGTGGTGAATGGCACCGTCAGGTCAAACGGCTCCAAGCACCTAGAGCAAACCGCCAGAACGTGCGCTGTCCCGGAGATCTCCACAATCAGAGCCCCTCCTGTATTGCGCACGCTGACGTCCAGTTCGGCAAGCCCCTGCAAAGGGTACTCGGTCCGCTCCTGGACAGCGGCGGGCCATTCCTCGAAAAAATGCTGCCGCTCTTCACGGCCAGCCCATTTCTTAACGTCCAAAACCCGGATATGCATCTAAACCCACCTCGCAAAACTGAAAAAATTATATCCAACATAGTCCTTGCCTGTCAACTTCCGGTCACAGGCGCCTGTGAAAGGCCGCTTCCACCACCGCCCACAGCACCAGTCCCGCACCGAGTAGGGCCCCGTACTCCCCCAAAGGGACATGAACCGCGCCGCCGGCATGGTCCCTATGCGCCACAAACGCCGTCCCCAAAATGACCGCGCAGAGAATAAGCGTCAAGGACATGCGGTTCGCCAGCTTTTCCCAGTGGGAAAAGATCCGTTCGATATTTCTGCCCTCAATCACCAGGCGGAACTCCCCGCGTCCCAGCGTCTCCAGGGCCTGTTCCATCTGCTTGGGCAAGATCATGCCCCACCGGGCCCAGTCCATTGCCGCTTCGGAGAGGGGGGGCGCCCAGGCTTCGGGGCTCAGCCGGCTTAACACAATCTTAGCGGAAAACTTCCGCCCAATCTCCACCAGGGACAGGGAACTATCCAGCTTGCGCACCACCCCGTCCGCGATGACGGCCGCACGCGCCAGCAGGGTGTACTCCGCCGGGATGCGGATATGGTGGCGCTGGGCCAGCTGCAGCAAATCGCCCAGCGCCTGGCCGATGCGGAAATCGCCCAGCGCCGTGTCATAGTACCGCCGGCGGAGGGTCTCGACATCGTAATAGAGGGCATTGGAGTCCAGCTGTCTCGGGCCCATGCCCATTGCCAGCAAGGCCTCCACCACTTTGTCGGAACGGCCCCGGCTCATTCCCAGCACCAGGTCCAGCGACCGCGACCGCATGGCGGGAGACAGCATGCCTACCAGCCCCCAATCCAAAAAGATCAGGTGCCCCCGCCTGTCCACATGCACATTGCCGGGGTGGGGATCCCCGTGAAAGAACCCCTCCACGAAGACCTGCTGGTACAAAGACTCCACAAACCGGCGGGCAATGCCCCCGGGGTCCAGCCCCATGCGCACAAGCCCGTCACGGTCACTGATTTTAATCCCATTCAACTCTTCCATCACGAGCACGTCGGGAGTGGTCAGGGGCCAGAACGGCACAGGAATATCCTGCTCCGCGGTCTGGCAGTGCTTGTGGGCTAAATCGGTATTATGCGCCTCGACGGTGAAATCGAGCTCGCTGCGCAGGGCCGCCACCAGTTCCGCCACCACGTGCCCCAAGTCATACTGGCGGGCCCACTCCAGCCGGCGCGCGGCCAGGTCGGCCAAATTTTGCAAAATGGCAAAGTCCGATTCACTGCGCCCCACAATATCCGGGCGGCGCACTTTGACGACGACCCCCCGCCCATCTCGCATCACCCCCCGGTGCACCTGCCCTACCGACGCTGATGCCAGGGGCTCCGGCTCCAAAACCTCCAGGACGTCTGCGTAGGGGCGTCCCCATGCGCGGTCCAGAGTCTGCTCAATTTCCTCAAAAGGAACCGGGGGCACCCGGTCCTGCAGGGTCTCCAGGGCGGTGATCAGCTTGGCCGGCAGCAGGTCTGGCCGGGTGGATGCCAACTGGCCCAACTTCACATAGGTAGGTCCCAGGTCGGCCAGGACGAGAGGAATCCGCTCAGGCCAGTTGGCATCGACATCCGGACGGAAAATGCCCAGCAGCCGTCTGGACCACGGCAGGTGGGCCGAGAGGCCAAGGCTGTCCAGCACCATCACAAACCCGTGCCGCGCCAGCACTTCGGCGACTTCGCGGTACCTGCGCCAGTGCCTGGGCCTAATAGGCATGGGCTGGACCAGATTCAAACATGCCGCGGACAAGAGCCGTCCCGCTCTCCACCATCACCCGGCCCTGGGCGATGACCGTGTCAATCTTCCCCGCGTTCAGCACGACGCAGTCTGCCGGCCCCCCCGCCGCCAGCCGTCCCGCCTGACCGATCCCCAGAATATCGGCGGGGGTGGAGGTGATGGGACGCAGGCACTTCTCCCATGACCATCCTGTCAGGTCATGCAGAGCCGCAGCCTCCTCAAACAGCGTGGCTGCGGACCCCACGTCCATGCCAGCCAAGCGGCCACCGGGGTCAAACACCGGAATGGATCCCTGCGCGTCCGAACTGAAAGAGATCCGGTCCCAGGGCACTCCCGCCTGCTCCAGGTCCTGCGCCGCCTGGGATGCCCGGACTGCTCCCGGGTCGTGGGCATCAGGAAAGATTCCCGTGGTCAGGTCGCAGTAGCCTCCCATCTTGCCCCATCGCACTCCGTCCTCCAGCAGGCGCCGGCGGCGGTTGAGGTGCGTGGGCACGAAAGTGGCCAGCGGCACATCGTAATGTTCCATCAAGCGGAACAGGATGGACAGTCCTTGGGGACTGTCGCCGACATGCAGGTGCAGTACGCCGGCCTTTCCGGCTAGAAGCCCCCCCACCCGGGCCTCGGAGGCCAAGGCGGCCAGCGCCTCATCCCCCGCCTGGCTGCCCCGGTGATCACTGATGGCGATCTCCCCGATTCCCAGCACCTTGTCGATCAGAATAATATCGTCCCGCGCAGACCCGGTAATGGTGCGCGTCGGCACCTGGTATGCGCCGGTGTAAATCCAGGCAGACACTCCCATCGCGCTTAAGGCGCGGGACTTGGAGCAGGCGGGAGCGCCCTGGGGCCGGATCTCTTTCAGTTCGGACGCGCAGGGATCCATTCCGG
>JAKAAS010000238.1 GCA_021802225.1 Bacillota bacterium | reverse complement strand
GAAATTTAAGCGCTTTTGGAACCTGCCGGAGACATTCGCTTTTGAGGCTGACAGCGTCTAACCATCACAAAGAGGAGGAAAGCCCGTCATGGCCTATGATGAAAAAACACTGCAGGCTCTCATTTCGGGAGAGTTACCCTGGGCCGAAATGAAGGACATCATGTCTGGTACCAAGGATCCGGAACGTTTTGGGGGCATACTCAAGATCTTGCAGTCAATGGTGTCGTTTCCAGAAAAAATCCTGTTGCCATTGACGCCTCACCTCTTTATTGTTCAAAAAGGACCTGAGCGCATCGTCAAATGTGACTGTGGTTACGAATTTGGTGATTACCGAACTAACTGGAAATACTTTTCGCGAGTGCGAGTGAGGGACTCTGAAGAGTCCCTCAAGGCGCTTTACCACCCGGATCAAGGAGTCGATCCCGAGTGGATGGAGTTGCGCGAGTTCTATTGTCCAGGTTGTTTTTGTCTATTAGAAACCGAAGCGGTCCCCCCTGGCTATCCAGTGTTATTTGACTTCCAGCCGGATTTAGACACTTTTTACCGCGTGTGGCTTAAAGAACATTTGGATTAGACAACTGGATTATGTCCTGAAGGCCGCGGGCGAGGAGAAACAGTAGTCCCGTCTTAATGGGGATTCAAGGTTCCGAACTGCGTTAGAAGGTTTGTCATTTAGATTTGTATCTCTTGACAAATGTCGTTTGGGGTTACCGGGAAAGAATTCACGATAAGGGAGTCCTGTCTAATGATTAAAGAAGGCGAAGTCTTGTGGAATCCTTCCACAGAACGTCTCAAGACGGCCAATATCACTGGATTTTTCTCTTGGCTGAAGGATCAAGGGCACACCTTTGACAATTATTCCGCCCTATGGGAGTGGTCGGTAACCGATGTGGAGGAGTTTTGGAGTGCTGTATGGTCATACTTTGACATTTTGTCACCTCCTTATGAGACTGTACTGAAAAATCGACAGATGCCAGGCGCCCAGTGGTTTCCGGGTGCCCGGCTCAATTATGTTCAGCAGATGTTTCGCAACCGTTCTCCCCAAAACACTGCTCTCATTTATGCGCGTGAAGGGGGACATCCAGAAACCATGTCGTGGGCGGATCTGGAGAATCAGGTAGCCCGGTTCGCTCACACCCTACGGGCACTTGGGGTAGGATATGGGGACCGGGTTGCTGCTTATTTGCCCAATGTTCCCGAAACCCTTATCGCTTTTCTGGCTACCGCTAGCGTGGGCGCTATTTGGTCGGTGTGTTCTCCGGATTTTGGAGCTCCTAGCGTGATAGACCGCTTTCGGCAAATTGAACCCAGCCTTCTGATTATCTGTAACGGATATTACTACCAGGGACGGAAATTTGATCGCCGTTCCGAAGGCCGAGATTTGATCAAAGCTCTGCCTACGGTCAAGCAAGTACTGATAGTGGATACACTGAAAGATGGAGTTCTCGGTCATGGGGAAGGGCAAATGACATGGGAAGAGGCGATGAGAGCGCCGGCCTCGCTGGAAATCACACCGGTTTCCTTCGATCACCCGCTATGGATCCTTTATTCCTCAGGCACGACTGGGTTGCCCAAGCCTATTGTTCACGGTCATGGAGGTATGCTGTTGACCCATCTGGTTTCGGGCGCCTGGCATATGAACATTCATCCTGATGATCGATTTTTTTGGTTTACGACCACGGGGTGGATGATGTGGAATATTGTGGTTAGCGGGTTACTGCTGGGAACCACTGTCGTCCTCTATGACGGCAGTCCTACCTATCCTAATGCGGATGCCCTATGGAAGTTTGCACAGGAAACCCAAATAACCATTTTCGGAACGAGTGCGGCCTTCTTGCATGGGTGCATGAAAGCGGGTATCGAGCCGGGCCAACGCTTTGATCTCAGTAACCTAGAGGCTATCGGTTCGACAGGTTCTCCCCTAAGTCCAGAAGGATTTGAGTGGGTCTACGCCCATGTTAAAGCCGATCTTTGGTTGGCGCCCGCCAGTGGAGGGACGGATATTTGTTCTGCACTAGTGGGGGGAATGCCTCTTTTGCCCGTATGTGCGGGCGAAATACAGTGCCGGGCACTCGGGGTGAAAGTGGAGGCCTATACCCCTCAAGGGCAGTCGGTCATCGATCAACTGGGGGAGTTGGTCGTAACCGAGCCGATGCCCTCCATGCCCCTATACTTGTGGGGTGACCACGATTTTCATCGCTATCGATCCAGCTATTTTTCGGTATTTCCAGGGGTGTGGCGACACGGTGATTTTGTCAGAATCACGCCTACTGGCAGTACGATCATTTATGGTCGTTCCGATGCCACCATCAATCGTTTTGGAGTACGGTTCGGCAGTGCTGACATTTACCGGGCCGTAGAACCATTAGTCGAAGTCGCGGAATGCCTGGTCGTGGACCTTGAAGCTGTGGGCCAATCGTCCTATATGGTGATGTTTGTTAAGTTAGGTTCGAATTGGAACTTAGATGATGCCTTGCGGGAAAAAATTCACGATAAAATCCGTCAAACCCTGTCGCCACGTCACATTCCCGACACGATTGTCGCAGTCGGCGACATTCCTATGACCCTCAACGGCAAGAAAATGGAAGTACCAGTGAAAAAGATTCTCTTGGGACAGCCGGAATTCGAGGCATTAAGTCGCGATGCCATGAGCAATCCCGATTGTATCGACGAGTACTTGGCCATTGCTCAGCGCTTGCGCCGAATGCGCAGCTCCTAAATCCCAATCAAGAAAACGGGAAATAGGCGGACCATGGGCACCGCGGGACCTGTGGTTTGACCGTGTGGTGAAGCCAACCATTCCGACCGTTTCGTATTGACACAAATTTCGGGTGTCCATGCACTTGACAAGTCCGCCCTGCCCTATCCGCATACCACACAATCGCCGGGTACTTCTCACGTGTGAGTGTTTTGGGGAGCCGGATGCGTTAATCGAGCACGTCCAGCTCTACAGGGGTTCGCGGCCCAAGAGAAACCCGCTAGCACAGCCAAGCCTCGAGGCCGCGTTCTTCCGACCCCACATCCCTAAAATGGGATCGTACGACCGTGGTATTCCCCCTTGGCCACGGTAACCCGTAATGGATTACGGGAACGTATTAACTAGAAGGCGGCTGTTCCATGATGGCCAGGATCTTTTCCGTGGAACGTTTGATGTGATGTGATATAACCCCTTGCGCTTGCTGACGGTTGTTGCGCTGTAGGTATTTAACGATTTGCCCATGATCTTGGTGATCGCGCAACAAGAACTGCTCGACCGCGGCAGGATAACGGTAAAGAATCATCGAATACAGGTAATGCGGGTGTAAACGCCGATAGAGAGTAATCATCGTGTCGTTGTGGCTCAATTCGACCAGAGTCTGATGAAATATAAAATCATGTTCATTGTATACCATATAATCGCAATGTTCGGTCCGCGTTACCTGGTCCATTTCTTCTAATCGCAATGCCAATTGTTCAAGGTCCGACGTTAGGAGGGGAGCGCAGGAGACACCGAATGTCTCAAACATTTCCCGAACCTGATTGACCTCCGTTAAGTACCTCGAGGTGATGGGCGTTACGAAGGTTCCGTGGCGTTCTTGAACCGTTATCAGTCCTTCTTGGGCGAGTCGCATAATGGCGTCACGGATCGGTTGTGTGCTCACACGGAGGTTGTCGGCGATGTTTCGCACGTCGATACGCTGCCCCCACGCTAATCTTCCTTCCAATATTTCCAGCCGAATGACGTCGTAAACTTTGTCCCTCAGGTTGCGCCCGTCAAACTTTTCCATACCCTGCCAACTCCCTTGTATCACATCTCGTTCAGTTAGATTATCATCCCCAATTTCGTGGTGTTCATGGCCCAGACAACCATCCAGTTTCATGACTGGTTGAAGACCTCGGCAATTTCTTCGACGGATAATCCCTTCGTCTCTGGGAGATAACGCAACACGAACCACACAGCTATAAGGGACAGCACACTGAATGAAATCATTACCCAAGCTAATCCCATCGTCTTATCCCACAAGGGAAAGATTTCGATGAGGGCAAAATTGGCTAGCCAGTCCACGGTCGCCACTGTAGCGGCCATACGCCCGCGGACTTCGGTGGGAAAGTATTCACCTTGGATAATCCAGCCGGTGCCGCCTACTCCCCAAGCAAAGAAGGTCAAAAAGCCGCTAAAGGCGATCAAAATGACAATAGCCTGGCCCAAGCCATGGAGGCCCATTAATCCCAATCCCGCCATTAGCATAAAGACAGCCATCCCGCCGTATCCGAGTGTAGCCAGCTTTTTGCGTCCAAAGTTATCAATATGCTGAAATGCCAAGTATTGGGCTAGGACCATGACGAAGGCCAAAATCGCCGTAGCTTCGACCCCGTTGATTGAGGACGTCACCAGACTATGGGCGGCTCCAGCAAAAAACGACTTAAGAATTTTAGGGCCGTAGTACAACGGAATGTTAATACCGGTAATTTGTTGGAAGATCATAAAAACACTTGCAATAATTAGGGCCTTAGTAATTCCCTGGCTGTTTTTACGGCGAGGGGAAGATGTTGACACATCTACGCCTTGTGACGCCACTTGGCGTATCTCTTGAGAAGATACTTTAATTCCCATCATATGAAGAATCTTTT
>JAKAAS010000237.1 GCA_021802225.1 Bacillota bacterium | reverse complement strand
TTCTGCGACGTGATCTTTCCCAATCTCCCATCATGAAAGGGAACATAAGCGTAGGCCGTCATAAATCCCCCCGTGGCCCGAAGCTCCCCGCTGTTTTGAAAAATAAGGAAGTAGCGCACAGCATGGGGGAATCCCACCAACTGCGCAAATACTGGATGCGGTCCGACCATCATCGGCAGTATATTCATGAACGTCTGGCTAGCCGATTGAATGGCAGGCATATTCAGGCCCCTGCGCACCAGCAATTGGGGGATCTTTGCCGGATCGACTTGTTGAATCTCCCCATTAGCCTTCTCTAACAACGGCGTCATAGCTTTCATATTGAGCCCAGCTTGCGTCACTGCCTGATTCATCAGTGTAGCTTTCTGGCGAGACGAGAGGCCCGTCTGGCTAGCCGCGCTCAGCAACGGATCCAGACCCTCGCGGATCGCATGAAGATAATCGTGGCCCGCGCTTAAGAGGGTCATTCCATTGAGCCAGTAGCCCCGGATTACTGGAAGCGCATCGGCCCATGCCGTCAGGTACAGAGCGTCGTGAACATGGCCCAGTGTTCCAGACAGCTTGGTCACTTCTATCCCGAGAGCTACATAGCGCTTGGCATGGAGATCCTGTTTGAGAGCGGCTGCCTCAGCTTTCAGACTGTAGTAGCCCCATGCCACCGCCAGTCCCGGCAGGATCACGGCGATAAACACCAGTAGTAGAATAATCCGTCCCCACCGTACACGCCAAAGACGTCGAGGGGTGTCTGACGGTTTTGCCATACCCGGACCATCCTCCTCCACGTCTATCTCTCTCCCCATTTTACCTCAAGAATCGTTTTTCGGTAATGTCCGCGCCGCCGAGTCCGCCCTGGGGCATCCCGTGCATGCCCCCATGGCCTTGCGTGTCTTTGCCGCTAAAGGAGCATTTCCTCTTGAATGTCAGTGGTGAGGACGAATTACATTGGCACAACTGATAAGGAATCGTCTGCGTATGGAGTCGTGGACAGCTGAACTGGCTGGACTGCGTGCACAACGCCGCCCGGCTTAAACAAATGCTCGGTGTGGCTATTCCGGACGGCGTTCCGAGCCAACCCGTCCGCGAATAACCCCAAACATCCAAACAAGTTCGAACGCAAACTGAAACGTCTGCAACGGCAAGTGTCACGGCGCAAAAAGGCGGTTCTCCAATTAGCGAGACTGCATGAGCATATTGCGAATCAGCGAGCCGACAACACGCATAAAGTCTCCCGCGATTTAGTCACCCGGTACGGGTTGATAGCCTTTGAGGATCTAAAGATTGTGAACATGACACAGAATCAGCACTTGGTTAAAAGCATTGCGGATACGGGTTGGAACATGCTCGTACGATTCACGACAAACAAGGCTGAAAGCGCCGGGCGCCGGGCCGTCCCAGTCAATCCGTACAACACCACGCAAGAGTGCCCGCAATGTCATGCACTGGTGCATAAGGAACTCAAGGACCGAACGCATCACTGCTGGCATTGCGGATACGTGCAGGACCGAGACATTAACACGGCAGAGAACATTCTCGCCAGAGCGGTCTAAGGAGAGACCAACGGACCCGGACGGCGCCTTCGGGGATCGGATGGAGAAGACGCCGCCGAGATGAACCGAGAAGGCAAAGATTTGAAGCGTATTCCGGTTTTTGGTGCGGTTCGCCGGATGTGCCGGGGCGGGATTTCCTTCGTGTTCCCAACGCCGCTAGGTCGTGATACAGACCCCCTAGGCTTGGGAGGCTTCACCAATACTTTGGATACATTGCAATCAAACTATTGAAGCCTTTGAACCAACCGTTGGCAAGTCGTTGCCAACAGCGCATAAGATCTACGCTCGTTGCGGAAATAGCGTGGGCGACACCTGGCAGCCCTTATCGGGCAACAAGCCAGAATCGCTGACATTTCGCGATCCTGGCTTGTTTTTAGAGAAGGCTGTCTGGCAACGGCAGTTCCGTATGGCCTACGGCGACCAGTTCGCTGTGGGGAGAGTCAACCGCCTTCAGCACCCCCGAGACAATCTCCTGATGGGTCAGCCACCGGTAGCCCCCAGCCGCTGGCTGATACCCCAGCTGGACACGCTGATAACGGCAGGTGGCGGGCAGCACGCCCCGGGGAGAAACACTGGGGATTCGGATACCCCGGAGATCGAGCAAACGCCACTGGTCGTGCCGGTAGCCCACCACTTCCTCCCCAATGGCCCGGAGCACAGGGTCCCGGGGCTCATGGAGCCATGCCACAACCAAATCAAACGGCCCTTGCATAAGCTGAACATGTTCGACCCACTTATGCACCTTCCTGTCATCATGGTAATCGAAAGCCAAGGGAGTCATATAATGCGCTCTTGGATCCAGTCGGTCCAACAGGCTCTCCAGCCGTTCGGGACTGCGGCCAATAACCGTCACCCAGTATCCCCGCTCAATTAACTGGGGAGTCAGGTCAGCCAGCATGCCCGTGCCGCCGACCACCAATGCCTGCTTCACATATACCGTTCACGTGGGCTCTTCCCTAGGGAACCCGCCCAACCGAGAACTTGTCTCCTCTCCGCGATCTCGTGTGCCAGGACGCCTGTCTCAAAAGATATCCAGAGCCCGGCCGCACACCCTTCATCACGCTTGCTTCAGCATAGCATGATACCCACCGAATTTCAGTTCGATTTCGAGATCCACCAATAGTTTGGCGATAGGACATCCCCTACCGGGTCAAATGTTCTGACCGTTCCATGAATGGTCGCACTGTGCTCATTGAAATTGGGAATCCACGGAATGAACACAGCTGGCAGCTGCTCTGCTGCATAGCGTTCATAGGCGTAAAGCGCCTTCAAGGTCTGGGCACTGGTCCCCGGCAGATATGATGCTGCAATCAGTTCGTCCATCTTTTGGCTGCTGTAAGATCCTGAGTTTTCTGCCCCGTTGGCACCAAAGAGGCCACCACCCGTCGGGTATGGGTCTGTTCCGTATGTCCATCCCCCATTCCAATCAATCATGGCCCATTGAGAGGCATTGGATGGACTGTCACTGATCACGGTGTCAAAGGGCTGAGAAATCAGGGTGACATGGATGCCTTCAAGGGCCCAGTCGCTCTTAAGCAACTGCACCACATTGGTGGCTGTCTGGCTCCCCGACGCGTAGTCCAGGATAAAACTCAAGGTCATTCCATGTTTTTCCATAACCCCATTGACAAGATGCCATCCATTCTTCAACAGCAACTGCTTGCCCTTTTGCGGATTGAAAGGGTAGGGATTGACTCGCAGGGCTGGATCGAAAAACGGCGTGGCTGGCTCGGGGGCTACCGTAGTGTCATCCACCGCCCCATAACCTTGGTACAGATGCTTGATGATAGCTGGCTGGTCCACTCCCATTTGCAGCGCTTGGCGCACCGGCAGAGAACTGAATGCCTGACCCATCTTGCCCGGAGCCTTGGGACTGAAGTTGTCGAGAATATAGTTGAAACCGAAAGGATAAGCTACGGAGAAGACATCCTCCGTCAACTGGTTCCGCACCTTGAGCAAAGAGGGCGGAAGGTAGCCCACGTTCACCGTCCCCGTCTTGAGCGCATCAAACTCGCTGGCCGATGAGGTCTCGTACTGGAAGATGACCTTGGCTAAGAGAGATTTGTGTCCGTCATAGGCTTTATTGGGAACAAATGACCAGTAATTGTTCGGTGATGAGCCGGCGAATCTATAGGGCCCGTCTACTACTTGATAGGCCGCAGATGACGGAGAGTTGGCGATGGAATCGATGTATTTCAGTTCTTGTACCGCATTGTTTGGATATTTATTCCAAACGCTTTCGGGAACCGGCACAATTTGGTTGATCCCGTTGCGCAAGAACCATTGCTGGTTCTTCGGCGTGTTCAAAGTAATAACGACCTGGTCGGAACCCTGCGCGACTACGCTCTTCCACAGCCCGGGCATCCCTCCAAATCCTTCTCCAGCAAAAGCCCACGGCAAACTGGAAGCTCCAGAGCTGGCTTCTTTCATCAGGCCATAGGTAAACACCACATCCTGAGCCGTAACAGGCTGTCCATTTGACCAATGCCACTTCTTGTTTAGGGTTACCACATACCGCGTGCCCTGGCTATTCCACGTGACTCCTGAGGCCAGTGACCGCGAGTAGTCGACCGAATCGTTCCGGGAGATGTGGAGCAGCGGCTTGTACATCATGTCATCCACTTGAAAATTCACCACGGAATCGGCGGTCAACGACATGACCGGGAAAAACCAGTTCGGTGACGTCTGCACCGGCAGCGCCACCACCGCAGTGCCGCCCGGCGCCGGGGCACCTGTGGCGGGCGGTGCGGCAGACGTGGAACCGCAGGCGCTGACGCCCATGCTCAGAATAATGCAGCTTCCCAAGACCTTGACCTTTGATATCATCGTGGAGCCTCCATATCGATTGTATACTGACGCATAATTATACATCATCGCAACTAGTCGTCAACCCCTGCTGAATTCTCCTAGTGCATATCCCGCCGATCCAGGTCACGTGGGCAAAGACCCACTGCCTTGACCATCGCCACCTCCTGTGCCGGACGCAGAAGAGCCTGCCGGATCCGGCAGGCTCTTCTTGGTGCATTTATCAATAGATAATTTCAACCAGCGTTGCGCTGAGCCCCCCCCCCCG
>JAKAAS010000236.1 GCA_021802225.1 Bacillota bacterium | reverse complement strand
GGCATGACTTTTTGGCAAGCCATTGACCAAGCCATCCTCGCCGTTCCCGAACTGGACGGTGCCATGCGCAGTTTAACCCATGCGCTGGTCCGCTCCCGAACCGAACAGCCAGCCATGGATGCCTTCCGCTCCCAATATCCGGGGCCGGAAGGCGACTTGATTGCGACAATGGTCGTGCATGGCTACCGCCATGGAATAACGCCAGAGGATGCCATGAAGCAGGCTTGGGACATGGAAGAGCACCTGTCCCTGGAAGACGCGCTCCGCAAGCAGTCAGACCCGATTCTTCTCACAATTTTACCGGCCTTGCTCCTGTTGAATGTTCTGGGCGTGTTCATTGCTCCTATGGGATTGTTGGCTGTGCACAGTTGGTCTGGATTTGGAGCCTGAACTGTCCCTAGGCCTCAGGCTTGCGGACATTGAGGCGTAGTGCGAGAGCAGCCCCTCCGACGAGGACACCGTCACGAACCCGGATGGGGCCTGCCGAACACAAGATAGCCCTCATCCCCCCGTCCGCACCTCTTACGACCCTGCTTTCCGGCAGTCGATTTTGATAAGTCCGGAGTGCACGTGCGAGTCGTTGCACTGGCTGCACAGCGTCAGCACGGACACTTCGGTGGGAGAGAACGAGGCCGCATCAGCCGCGAACTTGGCGTTTTCCAATAATACCGCGCCCTGAGATGGTGCGTGGACGTTGCTGGGAAGGCCAAGCCGGGGCAGGGGCGGCAGGACAGCATAGGCTGACTAGCGTCTGAACACGGCGAGTCGCGAGTGTCATGAGGCGGAAGCTTTGGTGGGCCGATCCTGATATAATTCAGAAGAAGACGAAGGTGGTCAGCACCATGAAAGAAGGGATTCCTATGTCCGACAATGAGTTGCCCAGCACCTCCAGTGGAGACATCCCAGCTTCATGGGGTTTTCATCTTCTTCAAGAATTACGGCGTCTAGAAGACAAAATGGATACCAAAATCGGCAACTTGGATTCCAAAATGGATGCCAAAATTGATAGCTTGGAATCCAAAGTGGATACCAAAATTGATAGCTTGGAATCCAAAATGGATGTCAAAATTGATAGCTTGGAATCCAAACTGAACACCAAAATTAATAGTTTGGAATCCAAAATGGATGTCAAAATTGATAGCTTGGAATCCAAAATGGATGCAAAATTTGACGCACAGAACACGAAGTTTGACACCAAGGTCGATGAAGTGCGTTATGAGATGGATCAAAAAATCGATAATCTGCGGTACTGGAGTTGGGGCACCATTATCGTTGTCGTGGCCTCCGCTGTCGCGACGATTCTCACGATTCTCTTTCACCACTAACCTTGCTTGACTCCACCGTTCCCCAATGAGGCGCCCTATCCACCCAGTTGCCGTGCTCTACCGAGTTCATCGCGCAGACAGCACAATGACGCTGAGCAACCTAGTGGCCCGCTGCTGGTTGTATGGCTTCTCTGCCTAACCTTCCCGGGCGGTCTTTTTCCCCTTGTTTCTCTGGGATTTTCATAACCATGGCGCAGGTGGCGAAATGACATCGGTGCGCGGTGCGGGCCCACGTTCGGGACTGGGTGGCCCAAGCCGGGGCAACTGGCCGCCTTAGTTTTGTTCTCCTCCCGGGCCCCACCAAGCAGCACAGTTCCCGCGACATTGGCTGGTCCCCCGGCACCGCGAGGGCACGTTTACACGCCGATCGTCGTGCGCAAGAACTTAGCCCACGGTTGGGAACTACAGGCCACGTGGCGGCCGGAATCGACTCGCCCGTGGATGCACGGATTTCGAACAAACACTGTCACATCTGTCCGTGAAACGCGGGATAGCTGCACAAGCCCCTATTCCCTGACGGCGGAAGTGCTTTCCTGCTCAGCGCCAAAGCCGGGCTTCTTGCGGGCATCCGGAAAACTGAACTCACTCTCCCGACCATCCGGCAGCCATTACGCCCTATCCTGCGGCCTTGACCAAACCAACGGCCCGCGGCCTCTGTAACTGCTTGTCTAGCCATATCTGGCGCCATGACTTCACAACACGCAAGCTTCTCGCACGGCGGTTTTGGGCGCAATCCGGCAACGGCTCGCCACAACCTTGCGCCAATGCCCAGATTTTAGGACCTCACTTCCACATGGGAACCGCGCACCATGCCCACGGGCAGAAGCAGACCGGCAACGGTTCGGGCCAGCATAGCGGGCTCGAACTTGGTTACGATAGCATCGGCTTCCACTTGCTGGGCCCGGTCTGCATGCCAGTGCCCTGACAGCGAAGTATGCAGCAAAATCGGAACCTGATGGGTGCGGGGGTCGTGTTTCAGCCGTTGAGTCAGGGTATACCCGTCAAGGCGCGGCATCTCCACGTCCAGAACGAATAGTGCCGGGAGGGGCTTGCCAGCCTGCACCGCGTTCCACAGAGCTTCTCCATCAGCAAACGTGCGCACTTGCACCCCTAAGGGCCGCAGAGCTTTCTCCACCTGGCTTAGGGCCACGCGTGAATCGTCGGCCAGCCAGACCATCTTCCCAGTCACGGGCCCATACTCGTTGATGTCGGCGGGCGGATATTCCGGCGGGGCCACCTGTTCCAGAATCTGCTCGAAATCGATCAGCTGTATAGGGCCCAATTCGGCATGGTCAATGATTCCGGTAAAACGGCGGTGCCCGGCTCCCGCCGAATCCAACACAGCAGGCAGTGGTTCCACCCGGTCCCAGCCGACACGGACCATCCGGTCCACCATGTCCACCGGGAACGCCTGCACACTCTGATTGAATTCCGTCATCAGCATCACCGCGTCGGGTCCCGGCTCCGGCAATCCCAGCGCCCGGTGGAGGCTGACGACAGGCACGGTCTGGCCGCGCAGCCGGAGAAATCCGTATAGCCAAGGATGCTGCTCCGGCACCTTGGTTACATCGGCAGCCCGCAGCACTTCCCGGGTTTTATAGACATTGATGCCATAACGCTGCCCGTCACTGAGCTGAAACACCAGGAGTTCCATCTGATTGGAGCCTGCCCGCAAGATGCCGTCATCACGGGTGCGCTCACGGTCATTGCGCGTGTTGGGCACCAGGCGGCGCACATCAATCATGAGGGCCAGACGCCCGTCACCCAGCAGCGCCACACCGCTGAGCCAGGGAGTGATCGACGCCAAGGCCGCCACCGGTTTGACCACCACTTCCTGCTGACCCCGGACTTCATCAACAGCCAACGCTGCCTGGGTCCTCCCATCCTTGACTCGGATAAGATAAATATCTTCATGAGGCGCCGCAGGGTCGAGCAATTGCGCTAGGGAATACACCGGAATGGGCGCATCCTCGTCAGGCACTGCGGCCTGTCCCAACACCGTGTTCACCCCCGCCTGTTTGGCCACGTCTATCCGCTCCACTGTCAAGATTGGCAGCCCTATCGTCCATGGTCCCGCATCAACAATCAGCGCCGTCATAATGGCCATGGTCATCGGCAGCTCCAGATGGAAAGTGGTGCCCTGCTGTCTGTCACTCTCCACTGTGATGGTGCCGTGAATTTCATCCAGAAACGCTTTGACAACGTCCAGTCCTACACCGCGGCCGGACAAGTCTGTCACTTTCTCCGCGGTGGATACTCCTGGCCGGAACAGCAGCTCAGCCAAACGGTCCGAAGAGGCATGCAGTGCTTCGTCGCTGCTCATCCATCCTTGACGCACCGCTTTTTCCCGGAGCTGGTCCCAGCCAATGCCCGCCCCGTCATCCTCGACGCGGACATGAACATGCCCCTGCGCCGCGTAGGCAGCCAGCCGTACCGTCCCCGTCTCCGGCTTGCCTTGGCTTGCACGGACCTTGGCCGACTCGATGCCGTGGTCACAGGCATTGCGCAGCAGGTGCAGCAAAGGCTCATGGAGGCGGTCCATGACCAGCCGGTCCAGTTCAGTCTCCCCGCCTTGGGTTTCCAGGCGGATCTTCTTGTCCAGTTGCTTTGCCATATCGTGAATCGCCCGTGGATACTGGCGGAACAGAGTGTCCAGAGGCAGCATGCGGGCCCTGAGCGTCAGATCCTGCAGATCCAGCGCCCGCCGCCGCATATGGTCGAGCACGCTGCGGGTGGCTTGATCCGCAGTCCCGCCCCAGTGATGCTCCAACTGCCCCTGGTCCAAAAGCAGCTCTCCCAGTCCCTCCAAAATTCGTTCTAGGGACGCAGCGCCAATACGGATAGTCCCTTCTCTTGCAGCCGCTGGCGGCGCTCCGCCCGGCGCAGGAACTGGACTTAATGCGGCTGCCCGCTCATCCGGGGAAGGCCCGTCCCCCCCGGATTCTGCTGCAGGCTCAGCGCTCAGCAAATTGTCAATAGCCGCAAGCGCCTTCCGCACCTGACTGGGACCCGCTCCTGCTGGAACCCTGAGCAGGCTCTTGGTGCCCGTCCACCCCGACAGTTCCTCCTCGGGAGGATCACTTGCCGTGCCGGGAAAAGCCGCCGCTACCGCTTGCCACGCCTGGTAGGCCCGGGCGCCGAGCATGGGCGCGTTTTTGTCCCATGTCAATTCCCACACTGACGGGTTTGCGGATTCCGCGGGGCCAGGCGCGGCCCCTGCCAGCTCTGCCCGCAGCAGGTCTACCAGTTGCAGCGTCTCACGCTGCAGCTCTTCATCAAAGGTGCGGCTTCCTCCGCGCACCTGGTCCAGCG
>JAKAAS010000235.1 GCA_021802225.1 Bacillota bacterium | reverse complement strand
TGCAAATGCTCATGCTGGAACCGCGAATTGCCATTTTGGATGAAATCGATTCCGGTTTGGATATCGACGCGATCAAAGTCGTAGCGAAAGGGGTCAACTCCCTGGCTGGATCCAACTTCGGCGTTTTGCTGATCACTCATTACCAGCGCATTCTCTCGTATGTCAAGCCTGACGTGGTGCACATTATGATCGATGGCCGGATTGTGAAGTCGGGAGACTATCACCTGGCGGAGGAGCTTGAGTCCCGAGGATACGAATGGGTACGCACCGCATTGCTCGATCAGGTGCAGTGAGGAGGGTCCAATGAGCACATCCACTGATGTTAAATGGGTCGCTGACCTGCGGGAAGTGATTGCCCTCCGGCAGAATGATCCGCAATGGGTAACGGACATGCGCCAGCACCACCTGGACTTGGTGGCAGATCTTGCCTGGCCTGAACGCCAGAAGACTCCCCTGCGGGGGCGCCACCTAGACCTTATCCCTCTGGGCTTCCCCACGTCACCCAGCAGTGTTCCACAATCGTTGCTGGATACGGTGAAGTCTCCTGCGTATATCGCTTTTGCTAATGGTGAGTTGCAGGAAGTGGCGTTTCTGGACGATGCCGCCCGCCAAGGCGTGATCGTGGCTCCCCTGGCTTCAGCAGTCACAGAGCACCGACAATTGGTGGAGCCTTTATTGGGGCATATTATGGATGAGCCCGCCAACCGCGCGGAGGCTCTGAATGCCGCGATGTGGGATGGCGGGGCGTTTATCTACATCCCCGCTGATGTCAAAGTTTTGTCGCCCATTCTCATTTTACATTACGCCGACAGCACGCGAGCCCGCCGATTCGTGCCCCGCACCCTGATTCTTGCCGGCCCCAACAGCCGGGTCACGGTGATCGAGCGCTATGTTTCCTCCGCCGGAGACGAGAAGCTTTTATTCACGGGCGGTGTGGAAATACTTGCAGAGGAGGGCGCCCACATCCACTATGGGTCTTTGCAAAACCTTTCGCCCAATACGGAAGTGTTTATCCGGCGCCAAGCGGAGGTTCGCCACGATGCGAACGTGGACTGGAGTATTGGAGAATTTGGAGGCGGTCTGACGGTTGCCACCGATAAAACCCAGCTCGTGGAGCCGGGCGCGCACAGTACAAACACTATGGTGTTTTTTGGGAGCCGTTCGCAACGGAAGGATTTTGATACCCGGATCGTTCATGCAGCTCCCCACACGAACAGCAATATTGTGGCTAAGGGCGTCATGACAGACCGGGCCCGGAGCTCGTTCACGGGCGTGACAGACATCAGGCCGGGAGCCATTCAGTCGGATGGCCGCCAAAAAGAACAAACCCTGATGCTGTCTGATGCTGCGCGGGCAGACGCTGTTCCTTCGCTGCTGATCAATGAGAATGATGTCTACGCCGCCCACTCGGCAAGCACTGGCCCCATAGACCAAGTCGCTTTATTCTATTTGATGGCCCGCGGCTTATCCGAGGCGGCGGCCACCCGTTTATTCGTACACGGATTTTTAGCTCCGGTTATTGAAGCCATTCCTTTGGAAATCTTAAGGAATTCTGTCTGGGAGTCTGTTGAAGGGAAGTTGGCGGAATGATAAGCGCTCTGGTAGACGTTTCAGAAGACTTTCCCATTTTCAACCGTCCTATCAATGGCCATCGGCTGGTCTATCTGGATTCTGCGGCCACGTCACAAAAGCCTCAGATCGTTATCGACAGCCTAACGCATTATTACGAAACCATGAATGCCAATGTGCTGCGCAGCGCGCACACGCTGGCGGAGGAAGCCACCACCGCCATGGAGGGCGCCCGCGCCAACATTGCCCAGTTTATCAATGCCCGCGGCCCGGAAGAGGTCATATTCACCCGGGGCACCACTGAGAGCCTGAATACGGTGGCCAGGGCCTGGGGAGACAAATTTCTGGAGGCAGGCGATGAAATTGTCATCTCTCCCATGGAACACCACTCCAATCTGATTCCCTGGCAGCAGTTGGCCAAGCGCACCGGTGCCCTTCTGCGCTACGTGGACCTGGAAGAGGACGGCACGGTTACGGTGGGCAGTGTGCAGCGGCAGTTGTCGGACCGGACCCGCATCGTCGCCCTGTCCGCTGTGTCAAATGTCCTGGGGACCATCAACCCCATTCGTGAAGTCGCCCGGCTGGCCCATCAAGCCGGCGCCATCATGGTCGTCGACGGAGCCCAGTCCGTGCCCCACCAACCCACCGACGTGCAAGCCTGGGACGCTGATTTCCTAGCCTTCTCAGGCCACAAAATGCTGGGCCCGACAGGCATTGGCGTGCTGTGGGGCAAAAGCAGCCTGTTGGATGCCGCCGACCCCGTCATGTTTGGGGGAGAGATGATTGCGTACGTAGACCGGGACTCCGCCACATGGGCTGAACTCCCCGCTAAATTCGAGGGCGGCACCCCGCACATTGCCGGCGCCATTGGATTGGGGGTCGCCGTAGATTACCTCAATACCGTCGGCATGCACCGGATCGAGCAGCACAGCAAGCAGATGGCCGAGGAAGCGTACCGGCGTCTGGCCCATGTCAGCGGGGTAAATGTTTACGGACCGCCGTCTCCCCGGACCAGTGTAGTAGCTTTTAACGTAGTCGGAATCCACCCTCATGATGTGGCCCAGGTGTTTGATTCGCGGGGCGTGGCTATCCGGGCCGGACATCATTGCGCCCAGCCGCTGATGCACTGGCTGGATGTGGGCGCCACGGCTCGAGCCAGCTTTTACCTCTATAACAGCGAGCGCGACATTGACGCTCTCGTAGAGGCCACTGAGGAGACAAAGAGGTATTTCAGACGATGAACTTGGATGATATGTACCGGGAAACCATTCTGGATCATAACCAGGCGCCGCGATATTTTGGCCATCTGGCGCATCCGACCCAAGTGGTCGGGATGCTCAACCCGACTTGCGGAGACCAAATTCAGCTCGAACTTCTCGTTCGCGACGGCGTCATTGAGGACATTCGTTTCAGCGGGCAAGGCTGTTCGATCAGCATGGCTTCGGCCTCAATGTTGATGGAAGCGGTCATCGGGCGTCCGGTTAGCGAGGCTCTGGACCTTGCTAAAAATTTCAAGCTGTTTGTCACAGGGGGAACCTCATCGGTGGCCCTAGGGGATCTGGAATCTCTCCACGGAGTGTCCCAATTCCCGAGCCGCGTTAAATGCGCCACATTAGCACACAATGCTTTAGAAAAGGCGTTCGCTGAACCTCAGGAATCACCGTAAGCCCAGCAACACCGGCAACTCATTATCTAAGGAGGGATTATAGTGGCCAGCAAACCAACAATGGTGAACGAAGAATACCAGTATGGCTTCAATGACGGGGATGTCAGCGTTCTCAAATTCGCCCAGGGATTGCGCAGAGAGACTGTTGAAGAGATCTCCCGCATCAAGAAAGAGCCCAAGTGGATGTTGGACTTCCGCCTGCATTCCCTCGACGTGTTTTACAAGAAGTCCATGCAGCACTGGGGTGCCGACCTCAGCCAACTGGATTTTGAAAAAATTGTCTACTACGTGCGGCCGTCCGAAAACCAAGGGCGAACGTGGGAAGATGTACCGAAAGCGATCAAAGACACCTTCGAGCGTTTGGGGATTCCCGAAGCAGAAAAGAAGTTTCTAGCTGGCGTCTCGGCCCAGTATGAATCGGAAGTAGTCTATCACAGCATTCACAAGGACTTGCAGGACAAGGGCATCATCTTTACGGACACTGACTCAGCCCTGCGGGAATACCCGGAACTCTTCCGTGAATACTTCGGGACCGTGGTGCCGCCCGAGGACAACAAATTTGCCGCCTTAAACTCTGCGGTCTGGTCGGGCGGCTCCTTTGTCTATATTCCCAAGGGGGTTAGTTGCGATATCCCCTTGCAAGCCTATTTCCGGATAAACTCCGAAAACATGGGACAGTTTGAGCGGACCTTGATTATTGCCGAAGACAACTCCTTCGGCCACTATGTTGAAGGGTGCACAGCTCCCAGCTACAACTCGGAGTCGCTGCATTCGGCTGTGGTGGAAATCCTGGTCAAGGAAGGCGCGCGCATGCGCTACACGACCGTGCAGAACTGGGCCTCGAACGTTTATAACCTGGTCACCAAGCGGGCGGTGGCATATAAGAATGCGACCATGGAGTGGGTCGATGGCAACATTGGCTCCAAGGCTACCATGAAGTATCCTTCTGTGTATCTGATGGGCGAGGGCGCCCGGGGCAGCGTGCTGTCCATCGCGGTCGCCGGGCACAATCAGCACCAGGACACGGGCGCCAAAATGGTGCATATGGCTCCCAATACCACGTCCACTATTGTCTCCAAGTCTATTAGCCAGCATGGCGGCAAAACAACTTACCGCGGTCTGGTGCACTTTGACAAAAGTGCGATCGGCGCCAAGTCCAACGTGAAGTGCGACACGCTGCTGATGGACAACGAATCAGTCAATGACACCGTTCCCTACACTGAAGTCGAAACCAGCCAGGCCGAGATGGAACATGAAGCCACCGTGACCAAAGTCAGCGAGGAACAGCTGTTTTATCTAACCGCTCGGGGCCTTACGGAAGAGGAAGCCACGCGGCTCATCATCCTCGGGTTCATTGAACCATTTACCAGAGAATTGCCGATGGAGTTTGCGGTCGAAATGAACCGCCTCATCAA
>JAKAAS010000234.1 GCA_021802225.1 Bacillota bacterium | reverse complement strand
TAAACGTCAGGTCACATTGTCCTCGCAGCTCAAATGCGCCCATGCGCTATTGAACAGCGCGCGCAGGAACATGATGACAAAAAAGGCGAAAATTCCGCCCACCATCGTCAGCAGGGCCACGAGGTCGTGGATTTTAAGCGGTGGCTGACTCGCAAACAACGCCACTATGGCGACCACCAACGCGCCCAGAGCTTGAAAGGGCCCAAAACTTCTTTCACAGGACCTGCAAAGACCCTTCCCCCCGGCGATGGAGCACCCACCATTGCAGTCCCCACCCGACCGCAAATGGGGCCACAAAAAAGATGCCCACACTCTGGAGTAAGGTCCATGGGTTTAAATAGAGCACGTGGCCGACCAGTAACCACAAATAGAGGGGCAGCAAGAGAATTTGCAGTCCCAAGTTCCGTGGCAAGAGCGTCGCTCCCCAAGCCACATCGCCTTGCGCTGCGCCGATAAAAATAAGGTACCAGCCGACGCAGGGGGTCAACGCGTATAAAATCAAGCCAATTCACAAGTCCGGATTATGGCGCAAAAACAGCCATCCTAACAGCCAGGCAACGCCCGGGGATGATCACTAAGTTAGTCGTCAGAGCCAGAACGGTTGCCTTGCGCTTCTTCAATGCCCCCCCGCTAGTCGGGCGTGCGAACGCCGAACATGACTGTCGAATGACTAAAAAGATACCGATGCCGACCAGCGGGTGCAAAAATGCTAAGGCGCCAGGGGTTAACCAATTGAGGCCGAGTCCCATCAGCATGGCTGCAACCAGAATAAATGGGGTCGCCTCATCCTGCCGGGACGGTCCCTTTGCCTGAGCATCACGTTCCTCTCCCTTCTAATGCCGGCATCGCAGCGGGCGGCGCGGTTTCGTTGCCGTTCCAATCGGCCCTCGGGTGGGCTCTTTAGGCAGAGACGCGAGGCACTGGGGGACGTGCATGGTGCCGCGTGTGCCACCAGACGTGGGCGATGCCCGCAAGCGCTGCCACGGCCGCTGCCAGTGTGCCCATATGCCATGTCTCCCCAATCAACTCACCGGCTACCGCGAGCAGAATCACACCGTATAAGGCCTTAATCCATGAGGGCTTCGCACGGTGCGCCATAAACCAGGAGCCCGCTATACTGCCCGCACTCGCCGCTATCAGGGTCACGACGAGAATGAGGCCCGGAATGGCCATATGGGCCATGTGGCCCGAAAACCCGGCGAGACTGGAGACGGTCGCGACGGCTGCCGTGGTGGCCGCACTCGTCTTGGCACGGTATCCCATCCAAATCAGCATCGGACTGATGATGAACCCGCCCGCTATGCCCAACAGCCCTCCGATAAAGCCTGCCCCGCCCGCCACCAGTGCGCCTAAGAGCGCCCGGCGGGCCCACGGTATTTCCGTATCCGGTTCGGGTTGCTGTACCAGCCAGAGCGTACGAGCCGCGGCGATGAGCAGCATCGCGGCGAATGCCCAGAGGAGAAAGCGCGCAGGCAGGTCGCCTGTGACCAGGGCCCCCAGGGGGGCCCCGATGAGCACGGCAATCATCATCGGCCAGGCACCCCTCCAATCAATGAGGTGTTGACGCTGATATTGCGGCAAAGAAAAGACCTTAGCGGTGGCACTCAATAAAATTCCTAGCGGAATCGCTACGGTCTTGACATCATAGCCCACCCAGTGAAAGAGCGGCATATAAATCATGCCGCCTCCTTGCCCCAGCATGGAAAAGATAAAGGAAATGCCTACGACGCCGCCTGTGACTCCGAATAAACCGCCCATCTCCCTCACCCATCTTTCTCAGATCTGTGCGCTGCTGTGCACATGATGGTCCCAGCAGGCCGGACACCATGCCCCGTCTCCGGATTGGTGGGCATAGCTGCCGATCACGAGTTCCCCACAGTCCGTGCAGCGGACATGGGTCCAATCCATTGGAGACCCGATCACGGGATACGTGGCAAACCGCTGCACCCTAAACATCTCTTCCACAGGACGATCCAAGATGCTCTGGATGTCTCCCGCCACCTCCCCGGGGGCTGGGTGATATCCCTTCTGGTGCTGACTCTTGGCCGCTACTGGCGGCCACTGTAAGAATTCTTCAAGGAATTCCGCGCGGAAACTGACCCGCACCGCTTGCTGAGACTCCACATCGACTACGGTCAGGGCAAATTTTCCAAGGCGCGCGAATTGCAAATTGTTTTTCCCGACCGTGCAGCCGGTAATCCATTGGATGCCGTCTACAAAGCAATGGGAAAACTGCTCCGGCGCGACCTCCACGATGGCGGTCAGTTCCTTGTCCGCTGACCGCGGGACTTCCAGCGCCGCCAGAGCTTCCCAGCCTGCGCGCAATCCCAGGGGCAGCCCTAAACAGACATTTCCATGAAAAGCCTGCGCAGCCTGCAAATCTTCTGGAGTGATCACCAAACCCATTCTTCTTCCATCCTCTCTTTATTTGCGGTGATGCTAGGAGCCGGGTTGCAGGGGAACCGCGGATACCGCAGCGTCTTTCCACGGATGAACCGGAACAGTTTTCCCCACGTGACAGGCCAGTACCGTGTTCGCTTCCAGCGCGGCGACCTCATCTGCCACATCGGGCCACACCGCCATGAATGAGCTGCTGAATGGCAGGCGGTCCTCCGCCACCCGGTAGAAGACCCACTGGCCTGCCCGCTGCTCGCAGATCAACCCGACTTCTCGCAAGCGTCTCAAGTGATGAGACACCGTCGGCTGGGAGACTCCTAAGACCTCAACGAGCTCACATACGCAACGCGGTCCCCTCGCCAGCAGCGCAAAGAGGTGTAACCGCGTGGCATCTCCCAGAACTTTATAAAACTCCGCCCAGTCTCGAAATGAACCCATCCGTCAACCACACCTCCTACCGATAGCCCATGATACGATCCATATAGATATATGTCTATATCCATATGGACCTGCACGGCGACCCATATGGTCCTTACCAGTTGGAAGTTCCCGTTATAGTGAGAGCGGGTCGAGAGAAAGCCGTGGTTGCCGCGGCCTCCCCTCTTAATCCAGGCAGTCAAAAGAAAAACCTGGGCCGTAGACAATTGTCTCCCCAGCAACAAAACCGAAGAAGGTTGATGGAAATGGACGCAGATGACAGCATCACCACTGCAGCAAACCCCGAGCAAGAGGAGTCGGCTCCTTTGGACTTGACACCGGATCTTGTGACAGAAAACGCCCCCACAACAAAGAAACCCGCCTTGGTCTACGCGCTAGGAACCTTGGGATTTGATTTCGGCACGGCAGCCCGCCGAGACGGCATCATGCAGGCGATGAATGTGTCGGCTCCGCCTGATGCGAAGGCTCTTATGGCCTTTCTGGCTGATAATCCAGAATTTCAGACACTGCTCGTCTGGACCTTAGGCATCGACGGCATCCCCTTCTATGCCATTAAACCGGCAGGGCCCTTTGCCCTCCGCGGGTATGAGCACCTGAGGACGATTGTGCTGGCTCAGCAGGCGGATCCGCCTGTAGAGCGAATGGCCGTTCCGGGCCACTTGTCGGGCACCATGCGTCTGATGAATGGCATGACTGTGCCTGTCATCGCCACCAAAGGCCAAGGGATCACGTCATGGACGACTCAGGCGCTGCATGAGGCAATGGCCTCCACCAATCGTCCAGAAAACGGGACGGTTCCACAGGAACTTTATCAAAACTTTCTGGACCGGGTCTATTACGAATTACGCAACGCTGGCGTCACGCCGGAAGAACGCGCGATCAACTTTGCCGCCACCAAGGCATTCCAACTCGACGACATCATGATCCAAGCGGCGCGCGAAAATCTGGTGCTGGACAGCATTACCGTGGAAGCAGGCGGCTTGTGCCGGCCGGGCTCCGAATGCCGTGATGTTGTGCTGTCGTTTTTCAACCCCCAGCGGCGCCAAAATACTGCCCGGCAGGTCTTCCGGCTGACGGTGGATGTCAGCGAGGCTCTCCCCGTAATGATTGGTCCCGTGCATTCCTGGTACATTTATTAGGCGCTGAGCTGGAATTCCCTGTGCCCGTTCTATGGACCTTATGAAGAAGAGGACATCGCCCAAGGGATGTCCTCTTAGCTGTGAACCGCTCAGGAAGATTTTCGTGCGCTCAACCGCACGGCCAGTCGGGAGCGTAAACAGGGAAGGAATGATGCCCCCATGGACGGCAGGATTCTCCTCATGGGTATACGGGACCTCAGGATACCTTGCGGCACGTGAGGCTCTGAACGTTTCCAGTTGCCTTTCGGGCCAGTATCTCATCGCTGCTCACACCCAGCATTGGCGGGCCAGATTTTCCACCAGAAGAGGGTAAACCCATCCCGCAGCGTCCGCCGCCATGGCCACCAAAGACGTTTGCCCGTCCCGTCCTGGCCTGCCGGGCCCACTGAGATTCGGTTTAAAATTGACGTCCACCACGCGGAATATCCCCTGGCCATCTTGCCGCCCATCAACTCGCACCACCCCCCGCGTGTTGAGGCTGTCCGCCAGAGATTCACCGAATGTCCGCGAGAAGCCCCCGACTTTAGTCGTGGGGAGGAAAGCGGGCTTCCGCCGTCAGGCGGAAATGTGTTGGGACTCATAGCGCCACCCCTCCTGGTGTTGCAGAATACGACAGTATTTGTGCGAAATCCCTTGAGCGATACGTTTTCCGCCTGCCGAAACGTCAAACCGACCATTGGCT
>JAKAAS010000233.1 GCA_021802225.1 Bacillota bacterium | reverse complement strand
GTGGCCCCGATTGCAGCGATGGTGGCCCAGCAGATACACTCCATAGCCACCCAGACAGTCGATATATTCTTGTCCATGGATATCCCGAAGCACGGCTGCCTCATCCGACCATTCTGCCACAGACACGTCATCCGAATAAGATTTGCGGCTCTTCAGGATTGCCTCAGTGACATATAGAGGGAAATTTTCCAAGGAATCGGCCACAATGCGGTCTTGTTCCTCCGTACTCAGCTCGGCGGCCTCAATATAGCCGAGAATCCGGGCCGACTCGCTGATGACTTGCTCGTTAGATGCCCTCATGAAATCCGTCCCTTCCTTAATCGTTGTCTTGTCTTCGCCCGCTGCCGTTCAATATCCTGCCCCGTGGGCGAGGAGGAACAGCAGCTCATACGCCACACTGGCCGCAAACAGCGCAGAATTGCGCGTCACATCGAGGTCCGGCGCCAGCTCCACCACATCCGCGCCCACCACTAGAGAGGGCAGTAAGCGGAGCAGCGACAGCACCGTGTAACTCGACGGCCCTCCCGCTTCCGGCGTGCCCGTCCCACACGCGAAAGCTGGGTCGACCACGTCAATGTCAACGGACACATATGCAGGCCACTGGCCGACTCTTTGTGCAATGGCTGCTTGCACACGCTCATTGCCCTGATCCAACCACTGGTCTGTAGAGATTTGGACAATACCCAGCTCGTCTCCGAATTGGTCTTCTGCAGCTTCTTCCAGGCTGCCGCGCATCCCGACTTGGATGCTGTGGGCCGGATCAATCAACCCTTCCTCAACGGCTCTCCGGAACACGGTGGCGTGATTGTAAGGTCCTCCCCACATGGTGTCCCAGAGGTCGCTGTGAGCATCGAGGTGAATAAGCGCCAAGGGCTGCCCGTAACGCTCCCGTGCCGCCCGCAGGGGCGCCAGCGTGACAGAATGGTCACCGCCCATCATGAGAATCCTGCTGCGTTCGCCTAAAATCCGCAACTGCCGCGTCATGTGTTCAAGGGTTTGGACAATATCCGTGGCCACCACAAACAGGTCGCCCCCATCCGCCACTGACACACGATCGGTAAGCTTATGACGGTGGACGCGGTGGTACGGGTATAAGCCGTGCGACGCTTCGCGCAGAGCGCGCGGTCCCATTCGGGCTCCCGGCCGCATGGTCGTCCCGCCGTCAAATGGCGCTCCCACCACGACAATATCTGGCGTTTCTCCCGCTTGCAGCGGCGCCATGTTCATAAAAGTTGCCAGCCCGGCAAACCGCGGCATCACATTTTCGGGGACTGGATCATAGTAGGACGGCATCATAGACTTCCTTTCTGCCACCGCCAGTCAAGGCATCGCCATACACTAGTCCAACACCGCCAGCGTACGGCTGTCAGAATAATCGCAACCAGCCGTTTTGCCTAATTCTAGATGGCTGGCAGTCTTGCCGGCCACACCAGAAGCATTTGTCAAACGCCGTGAGAACACTCGCTGGGAAACCCCGGAATTAGTATTTGAATATATCGCCTATTTCTGACGATGTGTTAAGATTCTCGGTGACCATGAAAATATCCTTTGTTCAATACGCCACTTTCCAGTAGAAAATTTGTGCAAGATGATTGTTGAGGAGGCGTTGCAATGACGACGGTCAATTCGTGTCTCTCTTTGCCCGCTTTGGTTGGTGCCGAGATTTTAGCTGGGGCTCCCGGAATGGCCCGGACGGTCAGTGGCGTCCATGTGATTGATATTCCCGAAATCACTCCCTGGGTGCGTCCTGGTCTGATCATCCTGAGCACCGGCCACGGGCGGAGCGCGGAACCTGACGAATGGGTCAGTCTGGTGCAGCAGCTCGATGACCACCAAGTCGCCGCTTTTTGCATCGCCCTGGGCCGGTACACACCGTCTCTGCCAGCTGAAGCTCTGGCGGAAGCGAACGCCCGCCAGTTCCCCATCATCCGCCTGCCTTGGGAGATTCCCTTCATACAAATCACCGAGTCCATACACCTCCTGATTATCGAAGAGCAGCGGAACCTGGTGGAACAGTTCAGCCGCTGGCAGACACTCATTGTGCAGGCCGCCTTATCCGCACGCAGCCTTTCAGACCTGCTCCGCACGCTGTCCAGGATTATTGCGGCGCCGCTGCACCTATTGGATGGCGACGGGGAAGTCATGGCCGCCGCCGGCCAGCTCGAGGCGCCGTCACAAAGTATTCCCATACCGGCAGGACTGCCCAGCCGCTATTACCTGGCAGTTCCCCTCGACAGCGGGCTGACTCCCTTAATGGAATATATCGCGCTGGTGCTCGGCCTGTACTTGCTGCGCGAACAAGTCGCCGCGCGCACCGAGGCGAAACTCCAATCGTCTTTTCTGCACATGGTGCTGCGGCACGAATTCGTTGACGACCAAAGTTTGCGCGACCGGGCCTACCTGCTGGGATTTCACTTTGACCGCCCGCACGCATTGCTGGTGATAAAACTGGCGTCCGAGTCCGACCACACGACTCCGTCCCGGTGGATTGAGCGGGTGACGGCTGCGGAAGATCTGCTCCGCAAGCTGCTGGAGCAGTTCATCCCACTCATTACGACCGTAGACGATGCCGTAGTCGTGGTGCTGCGCACCGATCCGCAAGCCGCAGCCCTCCCCATTCTCCGGCCATTTTTTGAACAGTTTCCCGGCAGCGCAGGAATTGCCACTGATGCCATTGCGGCGACGGAACTAGGTCAAGTCTACACAACCGTCGCCAACGTCTTGCCCCTGGCTCCAGCCGGAACGTTGACACCTCTCGACCACCTGCTCTTCCCCCGCATCATTACAAACCTGCCCGCGGACCTGATGGAATCCTATTGGACACTGACGTGGGGCAAGCTGCAGGACGCGGTGCTTCAGGAAACCCTCAGCGCCCTCGTGTGCCATCACGGGCAAATCCAGGCGACCGCCGAAACCCTGCATATTCACCGCAACACTCTACACTACCGCATGACCCAGCTCGAGCAGCATCTGCACCGCCCCTTAAGCAAGCGCTGGCTGAACGAACTGTACATGGTCTGGGCGTGGCGCCAAAGCCGCCTAAACAGCTAGATTGGCACGGGCGCAGTTCTGTCCTTAATTCAATCCGCACCTTGTTCAGACAGCATTCACGAGATCCCGGCCGCTTCAGCACTCCAGAATCTCAGTGCATCTCGCCTAAATCACCGTCGCCAATAGTGCACAAAGCCTAAAGGACTTTCTATACTATTGGCCGAATATAGCGTCTAACGAAATAGTGAAACGGTGTAGGAGCGCGCCGGTGCAGCTTTTGCTATTTCATCTGCCGATTTTAGACCGAGTTCCATGCGGGGAACGCGACGTCCTGAAGGGACAATGACTGTGGTCCCGTTCTAAACAGGCACAGCCCGCGGGCATCCTTCCCCACATACAATTCTTTGCACGGCGTGTCTGATTGAATATCCACTATGAGGAAAGAGGTGGCCACATGGAGACGAACCAGAATCAGATCGATTTGGACCAAAAGCACTTGGAACAGTTTGGCTACAAGCAAGAGTTGCAGCGCACGTTGAAATTCTTTTCCAATTTTGGTGTCGCTTTCACATATTTGTCACCCGTCGTAGGATTCTATTCCCTGTTTGCCTTTGGACTGCAAACCGGCGGTCCCGCATTTTTCTGGGGGATTCCCATCGTCGTCGCGGGACAGCTTCTCGTCGTCCTGGTCTTTTCCGAACTGGCCGCGAAGTATCCTCTAGCAGGAGCGCTGTACCAATGGGCCCGCCGCTTGATGGGAGGGGGCTACGGGTGGTTTGTCGGCTGGTTCTATGGATGGGCTCTGCTCATCACCATTACCGCCGTGGACTACGGCGGCGCCCCGTATATCGCTTCGGCCCTGGGGATGGCCGGGACACAGTCCCAACTGGTCTTGATCACTTTAGTGATGATCGTAATTCAAACCCTGATCAATATGCTGGGGATTACCAGATTGTCCATATTGATTAACATCGGCGTGGCCATGGAAGTCTTGGGCACCCTCGGCATCGGCATCATCCTGCTGTTCTTCCCACACCAGCCGGCTGCGATTGTCAATACGACGATGGGCGTGCAGGGGCATCATAGCTACTGGCCGGCATTCCTTCTGGCCCTGCTCTTTTCGGGATTTATCTTCTATGGATTTGAATCCGCTGCGGATGTTGCGGAGGAAGTCATTGATCCCCGCCGCCGTGTCCCCAAAGCCATGATTTGGGCTTTGCTGGCAGGAGGGGCAACCACAATGTTTGCCGTCTTCGCCTTCCTGCACGCTACCCCTGACATGGCCCTTGCGATGAATGCGGCAAAGACCCCAAATCCCGTCACGTATATTTTGTCCGCCACTATCGGCGCGACCGCCTCCAAAATATTTTTGTGGGTCGTAATTATCGCCTTTTTATCTTGCGGCGCCGCCGTGGAAGCGGCAGCCACCCGGGTCTTTTACTCGTACGCCCGGGACCGGGTTATTCCCTTTCACCGATTTCTCAGTCATGTATCCTCCAAGTACCACACCCCCACCAACGCCTTATGGCTCTCCGCCGCAGTCGCCCTGCTGCTAAGCCTTTCGGCACGGTTCGAGTCTATTCTGACCAGCTTTGCGGTCGTGGGAATTTATCTGGCATTCCAAATGATCATGCTCGGGGTTTTGATCGCGCGCAGCCGTGGCGT
>JAKAAS010000232.1 GCA_021802225.1 Bacillota bacterium | reverse complement strand
CAGGAGGCGCATCGGCGAAAGACACATAGAGAATATCGGTTGTGTCGTCATAAACGACATTAAATCGTTGGTCGAGGGCGTTCATAAAGGACACTTCCTTTCTCTTGACGTAGCTCCGATTTAGGCACAACTGTTACGAACTCCCGAGAGCCATTTGTAAGTTGTTCTGTGACTATTACGATGCCCATAATATGCCCGAACTCCTCTGGATAAAACAAGTCTACATAATGTTCGCGGTTTTCGTGGGTGGCATCCATCGTAATAAATCTCGGGTCCACTAAAGTGGCCTTTACAGTATCGAGATAGAAAAGAAGCCACTTACGGTCAGGAGTTTTGGCAATTTTATTAAACCAAGTTTCTGATTTAATTTGAACAGTTTGATTGCGGGGATCCCTACCTGTCCAGAGAATACCCGACGATGAGGAGTTGGGACTCATTGGTTCGTTTCCTCAACTGACTGCAGCCGTCGTGCATCTTCAAGGCGCTCCGAGAACCACTGGGCAATTGACTCTAGTTGAGAAAGAGGGAGCATGAGACGTAGTTGGTAGTCGCGTGTCACAGTAACCTCTTCTGGCAGGGATCTAGTATTTTGTTTAGGCGAGATTTCTTCTCCTACGGTGATTTCTTCGATAAGTCGTGTAGGAGCATATTCAATCGCAAAATGGGCCGCTAAATCGCCACGGGTTGTGATGTTTCCAGACACAGAGTTAGCATAAAAGGTTGGCATTGATTCTCCGTTTTTAGTTACAAACTTTAACTTCATCAGGTCATCTCCTCGTAATTATGATTGCGTAGTTTATTGAGTTGGTTAACCATTAGACCACCACAGACCCTTGTCGCCGGTTTGTAGCGGAATAAAAGACATGGCAAAGGTTCTATACAATGTCTGGTCCTCAAATCTTCCCTTTTATCATACTTGGATCTGTCAATGGTGGGGTCTACAGTATTGGTGTTTTGATCTTCTTTTGGAGACGAATGGTAGTCGTGTATCAGGATGGCCATGTGCTTTTTGGACCAGTCCTGACTACGTGATGGGGTGAACCAGCGATTCCGAACCCGCACCCAGCTACACTTTTAGGGACTCTGCCCAGAGTCAAGAGTAATGTGAACCGATCTACGGGCTCACACCCCAAAAGGTGAAAATCTCGCCAAAAAAATAATTCCATCCCGATTCCGATGACCCCGTGAAACACCCGGAGTCTTACTCCCATGCGGCTTTTGCGCAAAATACGGGAAGGTCCAGAAACAGATCAAGATGGCCGTATGCTTGTTGTGGGCCAAGAAAAATCGCTCCCATTGGAGAGAGCAGCGCAATATAAAGGGATCCGATTAGAAGAAACGATGGCGAGCTGGCCCCGGACCGTGGGCCCGGCTACCGTCATAAATAGGGGGAGTGGTCAACGATGGAGGAAGAAACGCAGCAGCAGCAGGCCGCAGCAGAGCCGACCGCACCGGCAGAAGCAGCAGCAGAGCCGACAGCCGCGCCAGCAGCAGAGGGCGATAAGGATTATACGTTCGATCGGGACGTATGGGTGACCGGCGAGCGATTCACCGCCAGCATGACCCCGGAGGCCTTCGCGAAATTTGTCAAAGCACTGGACGACCAAAAGTAAACTGAACTGATGGCCGGGCGCGTGCCCGGCCACATGAGAAGGGGGACGTCACGATGGGGCGATATCACAAAAATCACGTGGAACTCTCATTGTTTCAAATAACGCCGCCTGGGGGCACGGAAGAGAACTTCGCAATACAGCATGCGGACATTGCCATGACTGGTGAAGAATTTGCGCTGTTTTTGGGGCCAGCGGTCCAAGAAATTTATGACGCAGGCAAACCGCTGCAAGTGAGAGGCAAATATTTGATCAGCGGGGCGCTGTACAATACCGCGAGCAAGAACGAATTCACCTTCTATGCCCAGCTGGACGCCGAAGCATTGGACCGCTTTAACGAAACGCGCCAGGCAGTCCTGGAGGCCGCGAAATGAGCGGCCAAATTATTGGGCTGACCAGCAGCCAGCGGCAGTCCGCAGCGCCGGTGTCATTCTACGAAACACTGTATAACTACCTGATCAGCACGTTGGGGCAGGACTTCGTGATCAACGGCTACGGCGAGAGCCTGGGGCCTAGCGAGTACCGGCCATGGACCCTGACGGGCACCGGCAGCGTGACGGAATATGTGCAGTCGGGCGGCATTTTCATTGACTGGACCAGCTGGCCGATGAGCTATGAAATCGACGCGAACGGGTTCCAAAACAATATTGGGCCGAGCGGCTTCCAGACCTTCGCCAAGGACATCGGATACGACTGGCTGGGCGCTGAGACCTTTGGCGCCAGCGAGGCCGACGCGCCCGGAGGCATCCTGTACCCGTTTGGAGCTGGCTTCAACGAGAAGGGCAGCCTAAACGGCATCTACCTGCCGTCTGGCTCCTTTACGTACAACAGTGCGCAGTGGAGCCTCAACGGCGGCGGGTATGCCGCGATGATCGGGCTACATCACCCAGGCATCGGGTGGTACTTCTACGGGGTCTATCATGACCCGCTGACGGAGAAATTGTTCGGTGCCTTTGGGACGCCCCGGTGGGTGCCGTCCGCCGTGTACGGCTCGTTTATTGAGGCCTGTGTGCATGGGCAGAGCACCGGCAACGGCTTCTCCATTCTGCACGAGGCGTATACGGTGCCGGCCACGCAACCGCAGAAGTCGGAGCCGGAACCGTCGAGCCCGTACGGGGGGCAGACGTCCGATAGTCCGGGGCCATCCAGCAGCGGCAATGGGGACAGTGTGAAGGTCACGACCACGACCACCCAGCCCAGCAGCGGATCCGGCGTACCCGCGACGCCGAGCACAAGCACCAGCGGGTTGCCCTCATGGGCCGTGCCGGCGGCCGGAGTGACCTTGATCGCCGGGGGACTAGGCTTTGCCGCGTATATTGGGGCGAAATCGGGGTGGTTTACGAAATGAGTAAGCCACGAGCTGCAGCGAGAGCCCGCACGCAGGCCGGTACCGTCCAGTGGATGGCAACTATCAGCCCTGCGCTGTATGACAAAATTGAGCACGATCGCCAAAATCACAGCCGGCCCATGACCCGTGCGGAATGGTTAGAACTCATGTTGGCCCGGATCGAAGCGCTGGAAATCGCGAACCGGGTCTTGTGGCGGAGGGCCGAAAAGTGAGCTGGACGGACTGGGCATGGATTGGCCTTGGATTAGCAGCGGGTGTGGAGGGAGCTATTTATCTTGACGCAAGACGGACGACCGCCAGCGCGGCGGTCTCGGGAGGGGGATCCGCAACGGCAGCCCCCGGGCCTAGCGGTGGTGACGATACCACCACGACAGCGACGACAGACGGGAACCCGTGCGCCCCGATGACCATGTTCTGCCTGCTCCACAACCCCGTCGGGGGGATCCCGGTGCCGGACGCCCTGGCCTGGGTGCCGGCTCAGAACGCGGCGGATGAAATCTATTACCACGGGGGCGGCATCTCGTTCTTTGACCTCGCCCACCACCCGGTCGGGTACTACGGGGAGAGCTTGATTGCGGCGCAGCGGGCGGCTGCCTACTTGTGGGACCTAGGCATCGATCCGTGCCCCGCGAACCTTTATGCAGACTTGACCGCTGCGTCGAGTGCGACAGGGGTCCCCGTACCACTGCTGCTGGGAATCGCCCATACGGAGAGCACGTTCTTGAGCTATGGGACCGTATTGAACAGCGGGTGTATCCCGGGCGCCTGCACAGTAGGCAACACGGGCAGCGCGAATGGCGGCCCGGTGGGGCTCATGCAAGTGTCATCCGAGGCCTGCGCCCAGGTGGGCGTTTCGTACAGCGAAGCCGTGAGTTCATCGGCGGTGAACGCTTTGGCAGCCGCCAAATATCTGGTCTATCTTGCGCAGCAACACGGGATCTCCCCCACGTCGACCGATTACGTCCAGTGGGAGCCCGTGCTGGCGGCCTATGGCGAGCCGAATAGCCCATCTATCCCTTACGCGCAAGATCATGCCCAGGTGGCACAGGCAACGCCGGCGAAGGCCGAGGCCACGCAGTCGGCAGCTACCATCACCCGGACACCTGCGCCGGCCGCACTGGTGCCTACTGTCGTAACCTGCCGGGACTATTTCACCCAGGAAGACGGCCGTGAGGTCACAATTCGGGCCTGCTCTAACGGGACCCGGACCATCGTTTAGGGGGGAATCACATGAGCATCGAGCAAGCCGCCGCAGTCGCGAATGTATTCCCGACTACAGCGATCCATACGAGCCAGGGGGATCTGCCCCTGCGCACGGTCATGCTGGCGATTGCGGGCGCGGAGTCCAGCTGGACCGTGGACGATGACGGCGATTGTGGGCTTCCGGGGCCGCCATGCGGGAGCTGTTCTGGGGAGGCCGGCGGGGCGACCAGCTGGGGGCTCTGGCAGATCCACAACGTGCATTCGCGGATGCTTGAAAGTTACACGGGCAGCACAGATCCGTGTGCCTGGCGCAGTTGGCTATTTGACGCCACCAATAACGCCAAGGCCGCCCTGGCTGTGTATAACGAGCAAGGGCTAGGAGCTTGGTCCACGTGGAACAGCGGCAAATGGTCTGAGTTTATTGGACAGGCCCAGGCGGCGCTGCTGCAGGCCTCGCCCACCACGAGCAGCCCCGGCTCAACGGGCATCACGAGTTACCCTG
>JAKAAS010000231.1 GCA_021802225.1 Bacillota bacterium | reverse complement strand
TCATCCGGATTGAGGGAGTAGAGAGTCTGCACGGCACCCGCCACGAAATTATTCCGGACCGGTTGGAAGCCGGGACGTACCTGCTGGCCGCCGGGGTGGCGGGGGGAGTGGTGACCGTCACTAATGTGATCCCTGAACACCTGCGAACAGTGCTTCTGAAACTGGAACAGGCTGGCTGCCAGATTGAGGAAGACTCGGACTGGATCCGGATTTCGGTGGATGGCCGCCTCCAGGCGGTGGACATTGAAACACTGCCGTATCCCGGATTTCCCACAGACCTGCATCCGCAAATGGTCAGCCTGCTCAGCTTGGCCGACGGCATTGCGGTGGTGCAGGAAACGGTTTTCGAAAACCGCTTTGGCTATACGAACGACTTGGTGCGCCTGGGAGCGGATATCAAACTGGAGCGGGAAACCGCCATTGTGCGGGGAGTCGACCAGTTGACGGGAGCCCCCGTGCAAGCTCAAGATATCAGAGGGGGCGCGGCCTTGGTTCTGGCTGGGCTGGGAGCGCTCGGCACCACAGTGGTGGATGGGCTGGAATACATTGACAGAGGATACCACGCCCTGGAATACAAATTGAGCAGATTAGGGGCCCGGATTTTCCGGGAAGGATGAGGAGATGACGATAGATGCCAGAAACCGTGGTAGTCAGTTTAGCGAGGACGGCTTTCGTGCCTTTTGGAGGGGCGTTTAAAGATGTTCGGGCCACCGATCTGGGAGCCCACGCCATTCGGGAGGCGCTGAGCCGTGCGGGAATATCGGGGGATGCGATTGATTATGCGTTTATGGGTCAGGTAATCCAGGCCGGGGCTGGCCAGATTCCGTCGCGTCAGGCGACCATTGGCGCGGGAATGCCGGACACGGTGCCATCAGACACTATTAACAAAGTCTGCGCGTCAAGCCTGCGCGCGGTGAATCTGGCCGATATGGCGATCCGGGCCGGGGAAATTCAGTCGGCGGTGGCAGGCGGGATGGAATCTATGAGCCGTGCGCCGTATCTGGTGGACGGGGCCCGCTTCGGCTTGCGCATGGGGGACAGCGCCCTGGTGGACTCAGCGGTCAACGACGGTCTGTGGTGCAGTTTCGGCCAGTGTCACATGGGCGTGTACGGCAGTGAGGTGGCTCAGGAGTTCGGAATCAGCCGCGAAGCGCAGGACGAGTGGGCTTACCGCAGCCATGTGCGGGCCATTCAGGCGACAGATACGGGCCGCTTCGCCAAAGAGATTGCGCCTTTGACCTTGACTGGGCGCCGCGGGGAGCAGACGGTGATTGACCAGGACATGGGGCCGAGGCGGGATACGTCTTTGCAGAAATTGCAGGCGCTGCGCCCGGTGTTTGTGGCTGACGGAACGGTCACGGCCGGCAATGCGCCGGGGCTGACCGACGGCGCCACGGCGCTCGTGCTGATGGAACGCCGCCAGGCGGAAAGTTTGGGGCTGCCGATTTTGGCGACGATTGTCAGTTCAGGGTATGTGTCCCGCGCCCCGAAATACCTGCACACGGTGCCGGCATATGCGGCGGAAATGGCGTTGGCCAAAGCTGGCGTGGATAAATCTCAGCTCAAGCTGATTGAAATCAACGAAGCCTTTGCAGCCGTCACGCTGACCAGCATCAAGGTTGGGGAATTTGACCCCGAGATTGTCAATGTCAATGGCGGGGCGGTAGCCTTGGGCCACCCGATTGGCGCCTCCGGCGCGCGCATTCTGATGACTCTGATTGTGGAGCTCCAAGAACGCGGGGGCGGGTACGGGGTGGCTGCGATCTGCAGCGGCGGCGGGCAAGGCGAGGCGACTCTGGTTAAGGTCGGCTAGGAGGCACAGTGATGGCGGACAAGCGTCTGTTGGTGGTGGGGGCCGGGCAAATGGGAACCGGCATAGCCGAAACTGCGTCGAGCCACGGATTTGAGGTGTGGCTGATGGACAGTGTCGGGGGCCAGGCCGCGGCAGCTTTAAGGGCTATGGGCGCGAGACTGGCCCGGGCCGTGGAAAAAGGGAAGCGGAGCCCGGCCCAGGTGCAAGATATCTTATCCCGAATCCACGAAGCGGGGGCGGTCGGCGAGGTGCCGCCCGTGGACCTCTGCGTGGAAGCGATTATTGAGAACGAAGCGGACAAGGTTGCGCTGTTCGGCGCCTTGGGCGAGTACTTCGGCGTGGAGACGGTGCTGGCGTCCAACACGTCCTCGATTTCCATCTCCCGCATTGCCCGCCGGACGCCCCACCCCTCACGCGTTATCGGCATGCACTTTATGAATCCGGTGCCGGTGATGAGTTTGGTGGAGGTGGTGGAGGGAGCGGTGACGGACAAAGAAGTCACCCAGCGCGTGATGGCGGACGCCGAGAACATGGGGAAAACCCCTGTGCTGGTGCAGGATTATCCGGGGTTTGTGTCCAACCGCATTCTGATGCCCATGATAAACGAGGCGGTGTTTGCCCTGCAAGAAGGGGTCGCCAGCCGCGAGGCGATTGACACCGTGATGAAACTGGGAATGAACCACCCTATGGGGCCTTTGACGCTGGCGGACTTTATTGGTCTGGACACCTGCCTGTCGATTATGGAAGTGCTGTACCAAGGGTTTGCGGACTCCAAGTACCGCCCCGCCCCTTTGCTGCGAAAAATGGTGGATGCGGGCCTTTTAGGCCGCAAGAGCGGGGAAGGGTTTTACCGTTATGCATGACGGTGGCCAAGAGGCGGGTCTCCGCCTCTTTTTTTATACCCGGGCGGAGTGCGGGGCCGAGCGGTACTGGACGAGCTGGGGCAGGGTGACGGCCTGGTAGCCCATCTGTGTCAGCTGTTCCAAAATCGCATTCAGGGCGGTTGCCGTCTGCGAGCGGTTACCCCCGCCGTCATGCAGCAAAATGATGGAGCCGGGCTTTACCTCGGTGGCTACTTTATTAATAATAGAGGCAACACCGGGACGGGACCAGTCCCGGGTGTCAATCGACCACAATACGACCGTGTAGCCATGATCGGCAAACATTTGCACCATCGGCTGGCTGACCAGCCCGTAGGGAGGGCGGTAAAACGGCGAGGGGTCGACTCCCAAAGAGCGCACATAGTCCTGCGACTTGCTGGCGTCGAGCCACAGAGCCGATGCTCCCACCCTTCGCAGGTTGAGGTGCTGCCAGCCGTGGCTGGCTACGGCTGACCCCTGTTGGGAGATGGCCCGGACCAGGTCGGGATACTGCTGGGCTTCACTGCCGAGCACAAAAAATGTGGCGTGGGCGTGGTACTGGGACAGAGTTTTGAGGATGAGCGGGGTGTACTTCGGTGAGGGCCCGTCATCGAAAGTAATGGCGACCGCCTTCTTCTCTGTGGGGACGTGAGTCAAAATGCTTTGCGAGACCGGTTGACTGGCCAGCACAAATGCCAACGCGAGGAGGACAAAGGGGCTGATGACGAGCCAGCGCCAACCATTCATGGGAAATCATCTCCTTAGATCATTTAGACCTCGCGGTGCCCGTCCGGCCGTTCTTGTGATATGTACGCGCCGCCGCCAGCCGATATGCGGGCGCAAACTAAAAGACCAAAAGGGGGAGGCACAGTACAGTGGAACAGGACATGTGGCAACAGATCGAGCCGTGGATGCAAGAAATACGCCGTAAAATCCACCGATTTCCGGAACTGGGGCTGGAAACGCCCCACACTCAGGGTATTATTGAAGAGGCACTCGACTTTTTGAATATCCGGCACCGCCGCCTCATCACGACCGGAGTCGCCGCCATTATCGGAGAAGGCGCCCAGGGCCCGGCGATGCTGCTGCGGGCGGATATGGACGCCCTCCCGATTCTTGAAACCACCCAGCTCCCCTTCAGTTCTGAAATCCCCGGCCGCATGCACGCCTGCGGCCACGATACCCATACCGCTATGCTGCTGGGAGCGGCCTACTATCTCAAACAGCACGAGAGCCAGTTGCAGCATCCCGTGGTCCTGATGTTCCAGCCCGGGGAAGAAGGGCCGGGTGGCGCGCTGCCCATGATTGAGGCGGGGATTTTGGAGGACCCTCCCGTCAGCCGGGCGGTGATGGTGCACGTGGACAGTGACCTGCCAGCCGGGGTGATAGGCTTGTTCAGCGGGCCGGCGATGGCGTCCCCCAATGACTTTGCCATCACCGTGCGGGGACGGGGCGGCCACGGCGCGCATCCTGACAAAACCGTGGACGCCATTGTCGCTGCGTGCGCCATCGTGCAGGCGTGCCAGACCTTGGTGAGCCGTGAGGAAGATCCTACAGACCCGCTGGTGGTCACCTTCGGGACAATCTGTGGAGGATACCGGGAGAATGTCATTGCGGACACGGTCGAACTGACGGGAACCATCCGGATACTGTCACCAGAGCACTTGGAGAAGACGCTGGCGCGCTTTGACAGTTTTGTCAGCCAGATTGCCCAGGCGTACCGGGCCCAGGTGGATATCCGAATGCAGAGGGGCTACCCGCCCCTGGTGGCTGATCCGGCTTTCACCGCCCAGGTGGAAACGGTTCTGGCGGAGCAGCTGGGACAAGGGTCGGTGGTGATGCTGGCGCGCCCCTCTATGGGCGCTGAAGATTTCGCATATATTGCCGAGCGGGTGCCTGCCACCAATTTGCACGTCGGGGTTGTCGGCCCGGATTTTGTGACGGGCATCCACTCTGCCGGTTTCAACCCGGACGTGCAAATTGGTGGCAG